>QHYO01000534.1 GCA_003224135.1 Acidobacteriota bacterium
TCACACATTTGCGAAATGGTGACGGTATTCAATACCTGCAAAATGCTTTCGTTCACGCGACGCAACGGCTCGCGAACTGAGCACTTGGATGTCGCATCGCAATTTCCGTGACTAGTCACGCACGAAGTAATCAGCACTGGACCATCAATCGCGGTGATGACTTCAAGAGCGCTGATGCGGTCCGGATCCTTGGCCAGCTGATACCCCCCCGTTGAACCGTGTTTCGCGCCGACCAGACCGTGCCGCGCCAACTTTTGCAAAACTTTCGCCATCAACGTGGTCGAGATGCCGTATTCTTCAGCGACTTCGTTGGCGCTGCAGGCATGCATCTCGCTGCGATGCATTGCCAGATGCTTTACTGCGATCAGGCCGTAATCGGCTTTTTTGGAAAGTTTAAACATCCACCCGTACCACGCGCCCTTTGCATACGCCACATTAGGGCCATATGCGACTGAATCAGTCGGAATTGAGTTTATGAGATTTTCCGTGAAAAGTCAACTTGTCATTTTTCCGGCTCTCGAGCATAAGTCCTTTGTACTCAGCTGAATATGGGGCGGAAAATCTTGCTCCTCTGGGGTTGGAGCAAAGACTCGGAAGCGTGCGGGATGGCAGAAACGAATGTCGCCCCAGACCGGGAAGCTGAGACGCGGAGGGAACGGCGAGGCTCGACTGCCGCCAATGCACAAGCGTGCGAGAAAAAAGGCTGAAGAAACCGACAGGATAAGCCCGCGCTCGGCGGGCAATTGGGCGTCAGCGGACAGTGAGCAGAAGACAGAGTGCGCGGAGCGGGAAGAAAGGGAGCGACGAAGGGGATGTGCTACTCTGCCGCGGCTGGTTGATTGCGAAAGGGCACGCGGGTGGCGAATTGAGATTTCGGACGGCAGCGGAAAAATCATTTGACTGGGTTGTCGTGGCGAGTGGAATCCTGCTGTGCGGGTTGACGCTCGTGTGTGCCGGCCTACTTTCCGCATCGGGCCAACATTTGAATACCCAGCAAAGCGTGAATACGCAGCAAAAGGCGAGTGCGGCGAGCCTTGCTAAGCCACTGCCGGGAACGTATGTGCTGGTGGGCGCGGGCGATATTGCCGGTTGTTCCTCGCTCGAGGGGGCCGCAGCTACAGCGAAGCTAATCGAAAAAATTCCGGGAACGGTTTTTGCGGCGGGCGACCTTGCGTATGAGCGGGGAACGACCGAGGAATTCAGCAAGTGCTACGGCACGACTTGGGGCAGGTTCAAGGACCGGACGCAGCCGGTTGCCGGGAATCACGAGTACAACTCCGCGAATGGCCTGGCATATTTCGCGTATTGGGGCGAGCGGGCGGGGCCACGGGGCAAAGGATATTACAGCTATGACCTGGGAAATTGGCACGTGGTAGCCCTGAATACGAATTGTGACGCGCCCGGAGTGGGAGGATGCGGAGCAGGCTCAGAACAGGAGAGATGGCTGAAGCAGGACTTGGCCGCGCATGCAAAGTCTTGCATCGTCGCGTACGGGCACCACGCTCTTTACAGCAGCGGATTGCTGAAGAAGCATGCGGTGCATCCGGAGTTGCGGGATCTTTGGCGCGATTTGTATGAAGCGCATGCGGATTTGATGCTCGCCGGGCACGAACATTCCTACGAACGGTTTGCGCCGCAAGACCCTGACGGAAATCTGGACCCGGAAAGTGGGATTCGGGAAATTGTCGTGGGGACGGGTGGACGAAGTCATTCGCCGCTGGGACCTCCGGTGCCGAACAGCCAAGCGCGGAACGCCGACACATTTGGGGTACTGAAGGTGACGCTTTCGCCGGAGAAGTATTCGTGGGAATTCATTCCGGTGAATGGGGAGAACGGATTTCACGATGCGGGCGAAGGAACGTGCCATGTCGCGAAGGACATGAAGCGGAAGTGACCCGGCGGAGGGCCAGGAGAGTTTCCTCGCTGCGCGGTACGCGCTAACGTCGGTTGTTAAGGCTTGGCGGCGGTACATGTTCCTGATTGAGAAGCGGCGTCTACCAGTTTTCGCACTGCCGGGACTGGCATCAGCAGGAGCTGGGTTTTTGGTTTGCCGGCTTCGGCGAGAACGGCATTGAGCTGGGTTAGCTGATCGGTGGAGAACGGCGCGCTGGCTGCAATCGCATCGAGAGCGCGCAAACCCGCGTTGCCGATGGCGGCGAGATCGCGCGAGGTCGCCACAACTTCATTGGCAAGAAACGATTTTTGCGCCAGGGAAACGAATGTGGCATCGTTCTGGGTCCAGAGCGTGAACTGGCGGCGCAATTGGTTTGCGGCTGCGGAGTCGCGGCAGGTGCCGGCCAGGAATTTGTCCACAAGCTCTGAAAAATGCCGCCCGGAGTCACTCTCGAGCGGAACGGCGTCAACAACGCGGTTCAGTGGCGTCTGGCTGGTGGGTTCAGCTGCCGCGGTTTTCTCGCGCGAATAGTCCTTTACGGGCTCGACGACGTTTGCGAGAGTACGCAACGCTGAGAATTCTTCAGGCGTAGCAGGACCGGCAATGCGCTGCAACATTTTGTGGTAGTAAGTGCGATGCGTCAGTCCGAGCCATTCAAGACGCGCGCCGATGGCATCGAGCCGCGCGTACATGGACGCCGCATCGGTAGTGGATTGTGCCGACCAGAGACGCTCCGCAATGGCGGCGTTGCGCGGCCAGATGCGGGAGTCTACATTTTCGGCGTTCACGTATTCCGACCACATGCAGGATTCGCCGCCAAGGATCAACTTCTTCTGGTCGTCGGTGAGGTTTGCGGCCGGTCCACCCATGGGATCGACGGCGTAGTGACGAGCGGCGCTCCAGCCGAGATCGAGATAGTAGCCGTTTGAAAGAATCCCGTGATAGCCCTGCTGTGCGGCAGCGGCGAGCGATTGCTGACCGCGCCAGGATTGGATGACAATGTCCTTGGGCGCGCCGGGAATGAAAACTTCGTCCCAGCCTACGACCGATTTGCCGTGCTTGGTGACGATTTTCTGGAGGCCCTGACTGAAATATACCTGGAGTTCTTCGTTGGTTTTCAGATTGTGCGATTTTTTGAATTCCTGGATTTTTGGATTGGCGTCCCACTCCTTGCCGTTCACTTCATCGCCGCCAATGTGGAAATAGTGGTCGGGGAAAAGTTTGACCATCTCTCCTACCAAGTCGTCGAGAAACTTATAGGTTTTTTCGTTCGTAGGATCCATCGCGGGATCGAAGATTCCCCACTTGCGTTCGATGGAGTAAGGGCCGGAGCCGCTGGCAAGTTCGGGATAACCGACAAACCAGGCGGTGCTGTGACCGGGCATATCGAACTCCGGAACGACGCGGATGCCGCGATCGCGGGCGTAGGCGACGAGTTCGCGAATTTCATCCTGCGTGTAGTAGAGGCCGTCTGAGCCCAATTCGTGAAGCTTTGGAAATTTTCTGCTTTCGACGCGGAAACCTTGATTTTCCGAAAGATGCCAGTGGAAGACATTCATCTTGACGGCTTCCATGCCGTCGAGGTTGCGCTTGAGGACGTCGAGAGGAATGAAATGGCGGCTGACGTCGATCATGAGTCCGCGCCAAGCGAAACGCGGCTGGTCCTGAATGGTGACGGCAGGAGCGGCGAAACCGTTAGGCGATACTTCGACGAGCTGGAGAAATGTTTGCAGTCCGCGGAGAACGCCCGTCGGATTTGCGGCGTTGAGCTTTGCGCCGGTCGCAGTGACTTCGAGCGAGTAGGATTCGTCCTCGCCGAGTTCCTGAATTTCTTTGCTGGCGTGGTCGGTGTGAACCACCAGCGTCGCTTGCGCAGCATCGCGAGCGGACTTTGGGAGAAGTAGACCGGTTTGACGGTGCAGTTGGATCAAAAAACGATCAGCGGCGCGATCGAGCCTGGACTCAGTGTGACCGGTAAAGGCAATCGTGAAGTTTGCGCCCACAGGAAGTGCGCCGCTTCCGGGCTTCACGTTTGCGGGCTGCGGAATGAGATTCCATGGAGGCTGGGATTGCCCCGTGGCAGGCGGAGCGAGGGCGATCGTAGCGAGCATCAGCGTTAGAAGGATTCCTAGAATATTACCGAAGAGCGGCAGGCCGAGGGTTGCAGACTTCATGGTGAGAGAAATCCTCCGTAAACGAGAATGCTGACGATTCCGCGGGAGTGCTATGTAGCAGCGGAACGGCGATAGTGGCATACTCGCAACGGAATGCGAAGCGCAAAATCGCGGGCTCCCGATTGGGGGCCAATGTGGACTGTTCCGGTGTTTTCTGACGCTGTGCTCGCTTCGCCTGCGATACACTAAGAAAGAATTCTCAGCCAAATGAAAACGTCCATCGCCATTTATCCGGGCTCTTTTGATCCGGTGACGAACGGCCACCTCGACTTGATCGAGCGCGGCGAGAAAATGTTTGACCTGCTGATCGTCGGAGTGTTGCAGAACGCGGAAAAGACGCCGCTGTTTTCGGTGAAGGAGCGGGTGGAGATGCTCCGCGAAGTGACGAAACAGTGGAGCGACGTTGAGATCGATGTGTTCGGCGGCCTGCTGGTGGATTACGCGCGGAAGCGCGGCGCCGGAGTGATCTTGCGCGGGATTCGCGCGGTAAGTGATTATGAGTACGAATTGCAGATGGCGCTGATGAACCGGAAACTGGAGCCGCGGCTCGAAACGGTTTTCATGCTGCCCGGAGTTTCATACAGCTTTCTGAGTTCGAAGCTGGTACGCGAAATTGCGCAGCTTGGTGCACCGCTGAATGGGTTGGTGCCCCCGATCGTCGAAGAGCGCCTGCGGGCGAAGATTTCTTAAAGGGTTCGTGGTGACGCGGGAGCGCAGTAGCGAATCAATCGCAGCAATCTACAACGGCGGTCAGATTTCGCCGTCAAGAGGAGAGAAAGTGAAGCTTACGGATCGTATCAATCGCATACAAGTGTCGCCAACTTCTGCGGTGATTACGGCGGCGGATCAGGGATTTTCCGACGCCGGATCACATCAAGCAGGCGGCGATTCAGGCGATTCATGACAACTAAACAAAATATACGCCGACCGCGGGCATCATGCCGCTGCGCGAAGCGATTTGCGCGTGGCACAAACGCGAGTTGAAGTCGAGCTACGAGCCGAAAGAATGCATCGTCAATGTCGGCGGAAAGCATGCGATCTTCAATGTAGCTAGCGTGCTGGTGCAGGCGGGGGACGAAGTACTGATTCCGGCGCCGTACTGGGTGAGTTTCCCCGACATCATCAAATACACGGGCGCGACACCCGTATATGTGCAGACAAACGTGGAAGACGGATTTGCGGTGAGGGCCGAAGCGATTGAAAAGGCAATCACGCCGAAAACGCGATTGCTTATTTTGAATTCGCCAAGCAATCCAACCGGGGGTGTGACGCCGCCGGGCGAATACGAAAGGATTCTTGCGGTCTGCAAGAAGCACAACGTTTGGCTGATGGGCGATGAGTGTTACTCGCACTTTACGTATGAGCCGAACAAGCCGTACTCGATTGCGAGCGCAGCCGGGGCGAAGGAAAACGTGATCATTATCGGCTCCGTTTCGAAAACGTTCGCGATGACCGGCTGGCGGATTGGCTATACGCTAGGGCCGGCTGAGTTAGTTTCGGCGGTGGTGAAGCTGCAGAGCCAGTCGACATCTAACCCGACGTCGATTGCGCAGCACGCAGCGCTTGCCGCGATGACTGGCACGATGGAAACGGTGCCCGTGATGCTCGCGGAGTATGCGAGGCGCCGCAAACGAATCGTTGACGGCTTGAATGCGATTCCCGGCGTAAAGTGCCAGCAGCCGGGTGGAGCGTTTTATGCGTTTCCGGACGTTTCCGCGCATCTGAGCGGACCTCATGCGATGGCCAAGGACACGACCGAGCTTGCGACGCTGCTCCTTGAAAGAGCGCGCGTAGCTCTGGTGGGTGGAGATGCGTTCGGAGCTCCCGGCTATTTGCGTATTTCGTACGCAACTTCGCTCGAACGGATTGAAGAAGGCCTGCGCCGGCTAGACAAATTCTTTTCGCGAGCGGAGGCCGCGGCTTAATTCGTGAGACCCGCTCCGTTTCGTATCGTACCAACGTTCGCTCCTCGCATCTGGGGAACGCGTTCGCTTGCGCCGATCTTTCCGGACAAAAAAGATCTTCCTGAGCGAATTGGTGAAGCTTGGCTGACGGATGTACGGTGCTTGATCGCGAATGGCCCGTTCGCGGGGAAAACGTTGGGAGAGGCCTGGCCGGAATTGCCGGCAGAGTGGCGCGGGCCACGCTGCGCAGAGGTGCAGGATTTTCCGCTGCTCGTGAAATTCATATTTCCGACCGACAAGCTTTCGATTCAGGTGCACCCGAATGATGAATATGCGAGCGCGCACGAAGCTGCGGCCGGCGGCCGGGGAAAAACCGAAATGTGGCACATCGTTTCGGCACAGCCGGGGTCGGCGCTGTTTCTGGGATTGAAATCTGGCGTCACAAAAAAGGAATTTGCGGCGGCGGTTGGGTCCAAGTCCCTGGAAAACCTTTTTGAGGTGCAAGCGGTCGAAGGCAAGGAAACGTTTTTTGTACCTGCAGGCGTCCCGCATTCGATTGGTCCCGGCGTGATTGTGTGCGAAGTGCAGCAGTACTGCGATTTAACGTACCGGGTCTACGATTACGGGCGTGTGGATTCACAGGGAAAGCCGCGTGATTTGCACATCGATAAAGCCATGGACGTAATCCGGTTTGGCGGCCCACGAATCGAGAAAGTGCGGCCATTGCAGTGGGCGTCGCAGAAAATGGGAATTTCACTGCTTGCGGCGTGCCGCTACTTCGCGACGGAAAGTTGGAGGATCGGGGAACTCTTCGTTGCGCGCCCTAAAACCGACGCGTTCAATCTTCTGGTGTTTCTTTCCGGGCAAGGCATGCTGCGCTGGGATGGCGGCAAAGCACAATACCGGCAAGGGGAATGCTGGTTCATGCCGGCTTCGCTGAAGAGCTACGAGCTGATTCCGGCGGACGAGAGTTTGCTGATTCGCACCTTTGTGCCGGATCTGCATGCATTGCGCGGCAATTTGCGGATGCTTGGCATTACAGACAGCAAAATCTCTGACGTCGTATTCGAGTAGAGCAGATGGCGCGCGAGAATCTTCCAGTGCATGCGGTGATTCTGGCGGGCGGGCGCGGCACGCGATTTTGGCCGCGGAGCCGCACAAGAACTCCGAAGCAGCTTTTGAATATCGTGGGCAAGGGCACGATGCTCGAGCAGACGGTGGCGCGATTCCGGCCACTGCTACCGGCGGGGCGCATCTGGACAGTCACCAACGCCGAACAGAGTCTGGCTGTTTCTAAGCAACTGCCACAAGCTGCGCGCAAGCGCGTGATCGTGGAGCCGGTCGGTCGCAACACGGCAGCGGCGATCGCGCTGGCCGCATTTCATATTCGGCACGTCACAAAGGGCGATGCACTGATGGCCGTGCTGCCCGCCGATCATTACATTGAGCAGACGCGCGAGTACCAAAAAATAGTTTCGACGGCCCTGACCGTTGCACGCGAGCCCGGCCGCATGGTGGTGCTGGGGATTCCGCCCACGCTTCCGGAAACTGGATTCGGCTACATCGAGAGAATGGACGCGGCTATCGGCGCGCACAGCATTCCGGTTTATCCGGTGCGCCGGTTTGCGGAGAAGCCGGCGCTGGAAACCGCGAAAGAGTATCTGGCCTCGGGGAATTACCAGTGGAACGCGGGGATGTTTTTCTGGCGAGTTTCGACGATTCTCGGCGAGCTGCAAGAACATCTACCGGCGACCTTCGCCACACTGGAAATGCTGGCTTCGCAAATCGGCACACAAAAGTACGCAGCGCAGATTCGCAAAGTCTATTCCAAGCTTGAAAACATTTCTGTGGACTATGCCGTTCTTGAACGGGCCACGCGCGATGTTACTGTGCCGAAAGTTTTTGTGATTCCCGCGGAAGTTGGCTGGAGCGATATTGGATCGTGGGCGGCCGTTTACGAATTGCTGGCGAAATCGCCGGGTGAAAACATCTTTTCAGGCCAGGGCCATGCACTGGACGCCAGTGGAAATTTTATTTCGAGTCCAGGAAAGTTTGTCGCGGCGATTGGCGTGAAAGATCTTGTGGTGGTGGAGACAGGGGATGCTCTGCTCATCTGTCCGCGCGACCGCGCGCAGGACGTCGGCACGCTTGTGAAATGGCTGGAAAAGCAGAAATTGAAGAATTTGCTGTAATCGCGCGAAACACCCAGACAACGAGTCACCACATTCGCCAGGCCAATCCGGCTGTTTCCTGCCTGCGTGCGTCGCGTATAATTGCTGGCATGGCGGGGATCAAGTTTGGAACCGACGGTTGGCGCGGCATTATCGCCGAAGATTTTACGTTCGCAAACGCCCGTATCGTGGCGGAAGCGATTGCGCGCTACGTGGTTCGCGGAGAAGATGCGCGAAAGGGCCTAATCGTCGGCTACGACCATCGCTACGCGTCCGATGCGGTGGCGCGGCGAGTCGCCGAGATTTTTTCTTCGACGGGCACGCCGGTCTGGCTCACTGACCGGCCTTGCCCGACCCCGGCAGTGTCCTATCTTGTGCGCGAGCGCGGCGCGGCGGGTGGCGTGGTGGTCACGGCGAGCCACAATCCCTACGGCTGGAATGGAATCAAGTACAAAGCCAGCTATGGGAGCAGCGCCCTTCCATCAATTGTTGCGCAGATTGAGAACGAACTTCAGTTCGTCGAATCCACGGACCTTGCACCTTTACCGCCGCGCGCTGAGCTGATTCATCCGCTCGATCCGCGCAAACCATATCTGGATGCTCTCGAAAAACTGGTGGATTGGGAGCGCATCCGGAAATCCAAATTCCGTTTTGTATTTGACGCGATGCATGGCTCCGCGGCCGGGCTGCTGCCGGAACTTTTTCAACGCAATGGAATAACGTGTGACGAAATCCGCGGAACGCGCGATCCGCGCTTTGGCGGCGCGCACCCCGAACCGATCGAGCCGCACATTGCGCCCTTGCAGCAGGCCGTGACCACCGGAAAATACGACGCGGGGTTCGCTGCGGACGGCGATGGAGACCGCATCGGAGCAGTGGATCGTGCGGGCGCGTTTGTGAATCCGCATCAGATTTTTTCGTTGCTTGTGTGGCATCTCGCAGGAATGCGCGATTTGCCCGGAGACATCGCAAAAACTTTCTCCGTCACCAAGTTGATCGACAAACTTGCAGCGAAACTCGGGCGGAAGGTACACGAAGTTCCGATCGGGTTCAAATACATCTGCGAGCTGATGCTCGAGCAAGATATTCTGATCGGCGGTGAAGAAAGCGGCGGTATTGGCACCAGCCTGTACCTGCCGGAGCGCGACGCCACAGTGTCCGCGCTGTTTCTCGCGGAACTGATGGCCTGGCACGGCAAGGAGCTTGGTGAGTTGCTTGCCGGTCTTCACGAGGAATTCGGCGAACATCATTACGGACGCGTCGACCTGGACGTTACGCCGAAACAAAAAGAGAAAGCCATGGCCTGGTTTTCTGACGGCGATGCGAAGAAGATCCTCGAATGGCCCGTCGTCCGAAATGAAACGATCGACGGAATCAAGCTGTAC
>QHYO01000535.1 GCA_003224135.1 Acidobacteriota bacterium
CGGACGGATTTGACATCAAGTGTGTGGATGTATTGACTTCCAGGGCCCAGCGAGTACCAACCTTGCCGGTCGCTATTATCGAGCCTTCTGGTTACCTTGAACAAGAATCCTGGAAGGAGACCTGTTAGCACTACAGCGACACTTCTAGGTCCTTCCATTTTTTGAGCTCCTCGAGTCTGCGTTTGCGGTGCGATTGGTAGGCGCAGTGATTACGTTGCTGATGATAGCGAACGAAAATCAGAACGTAGGTGAGCTCGCCCTTCGGGTGAGGCAGACTCCACTCCAGCAGTGCGCGAGCCTGGGGTAGCGTCAGCGCCGGGGCTTTTTTTATATTTCAGACGCAGCCCTAAAAGAAATAGGCGCGCCAAGAAGACCAGGCGCATGTGCCGGTGCCAGGCTGGCCAGGAGCGGTGCTCGTAATGGTCCAAGCCCAGCTCGGATTTACCTTCTTGGAAACAACGCTCGATCGGCCACCGAGCCGCGCTGATTCGGACCAGTTCACTCATAGCCATATTCTCAGGTGCATTGCTCAACGCATACTTGATTTGACCGTCGGGGTCATTGCGCAACAGGAGCGTTCGTTCACTTTCCGCGGTGCGCTCCTTGCTCACGTAAACGCGTACCCGAGCAAAGCCGGCCACAATCGGACCCTTTTCCCCTTCCGCGATCTTACGGGATTGCCAGTGGAGCAGATCTTTCTCTTCCACCAATTGCTCGACCGTGCAGCCCTCCGTTTCCAGCTTCGAATACTGGGGCGCCTCTTTGAGCCACACCTTGCGTGTGCAGGGGATCTCAGCCAGGTAAAACATCTCTTTGGGCAATTGGGCCAAGAACCCTTCATTGTTCCCAAAGGAAGCGTCACAAGTCACCCACTGGCCAGGGAAAAGCTTGCCCTTCCAAATCTGGGCGCAGAGTTGGAGCGCCAGCTCCGGTTTGGTCTGAAAGCTGATTTCCTTGGGCACGCGGCACTTTTTCTCTCGTCGCTCCTGGTAGTCGTCGCTGAACCAGCACTGGGGCAGATAAAGGCGCGCGTCCAACAACGTATGTCCCTTGGGGCTGGAATAACAGATGAACACCCCTGACTGACAATTGGCCGTCTTGCCCAAGGCTCCACAATATTGCGGGGCCACCCCCACGGAGTGCTCACCCTTCTTGGGGAACTCACTGGCATCAATGCTCCAGACTCCTTGCTCATCGGCCAAAGTCTGGGCGCAAAGCTTCCAATGTTGTTCGCGCATCCAGGGTTCGTCCCACTCATATTCGGTGATAAAACGCTGGAGGTTGCGGACCCGCTCCGGTCCTTCCAAGTCCAGGGCGATCGCCTCGACGTTCTTGCGTTCGGTGTCACTTAAGAGGCCCTGCAAATACAGATGGCACAACTCGCTCGGCTCGATGCGGCGAAAGGTGCCCTCAAACTGAGCAGTAAACTCATTGAGATCCTGGCGCACATGTTCGAGGTCTTCGGCGCTCAATTCCCACTGCGGCGGCAGCTTGGGCGTCCATGATTGAAGAGCTTCTGACATTTGTTTTCTCCTGGCTTGAGGTTGAGGATTTCCAGTGGGGCGCTGGGCCAAGAGAAATTCCCGCGTCAACAACCCTTGCGCGGGATCCTCCAAGAGGATTTGGCGAATTCGTTTTTCGATTACATAGACGTAGATCTCCTTTGGTTGACCATGATAGATGAATTGACCTTGTGCTTTGGCGTAACCGCGCGTCCACCCGATCGCCACCCAATTGGCCGCCCGGTAAGAAGCCCCGCTGAAACGGGTGCGATCGACAAAACTTTCCGCCAACCACACCGCCGCGCCGTAGTGCCATAGCCAATCCTTTTGCAGATGTTGCAAGCCTTCGCCTAAGAGGGCCGAGGCCAAGTGCGGCGCTCCCATCCCGGGCAAAATCAGAAATCGCACATTGTTGACGGCGTGAGCCAAGAAGCGCGCCCGCAACTCGGCCCTCTCTTTGAGCCCGACCAGCCGATCTCGACAGTCCAGCCGCTCCACTGCTGAGTGCCATCCCACGGCCCCTAACAACTCTCCTTGGCGACTATAAACGAAATATTTGAGCTGAGCCCCGACCAATCCCGGCGCCCCCAGATAATGGTGTTGGGCCAACAGCTCTCGCCACTGCCGACGTTGATCCGCCGAATTCACCAATTGCCAACAGAACGGACGGTAATCGCTGAGCACACCGGCGGTGGGGGCGGTGCCATCGACTCCTTGAGGGGAGCAAACGGGGCGGCGCACTGGACCATGAACGATCAACGCCGGCGGCAGGGTCAAGTACCCGCGTTTTTCCAAGCCCACCAAGATGGCCAAGGCCGCACGCTGCTTTAAGCGGCCACTGTCGCTGCGCCATTGCCAATGTTGCGCCAACTCCCAGGCGATACGGAAGCGACCGGCTTGGGAAAATTCTCCCACCAGTCGCCGCGCTATCGCGAGATCACAAGCCGTGAGCTTGCGTCCGCGGATCACCCACGTTTTGGTCGTCTCCGACCCAGCGCCATTCACTCGACTCCGACGCTAACTCAACTCAGAAAACAGCGCAAGCGGAAAAGTGTCGCTGTCGTGTTAGGGGACTCCCCGCTAGACCTCGTTGTGGCGAAAGCAGTCAACGGTGTGGTCGTTGACCATGCCGATGGCTTGCATCATTGCGTAACAAATTGTCGAACCGACGAACTTGAAACCGCGCTTGAGCAGGTCCTCGCTCAGCGCATTGGACTCCTGCGTGCGCGTGGGAATGTTCTTGATCGAGCGCCAGGA
>QHYO01000536.1 GCA_003224135.1 Acidobacteriota bacterium
GGGAAAACCGTTGCCTGATTGAGGTGAGTTGCAGTCTTCAGAGCGGAAGCGCTTGTGCGCGGCGCGGATTTGACGGTGACGGCTTTTCGAGTTGCGCTGAGCAGGTGCGAGAGAAAAGTTTTTGGCACGTTGCGAATGATCGGGTTGACAAACCAGGCAAGCGTAAATGGCACGGTACGGCTGAGTTCGATGGCTTCGACTTGAATGTAAGTGCCGGCGGATTTTTCCTCGATGTGCCACCAGGTGCAGAGTCCCCACATGTAACCGTGTGAATCGGCCGGCCGAAGTTCGCGCTCGTCCGGCTTGCCATAATTTTCAACTTCCGCGACGCGCGTGGAGCAGGAACGAATTTGCGTCCGTGAGGCCGAGTAGTCCGTAATCTCCGTGGAAAAATTCACGTTGAAAACAGCGGTGACGACGGTCTTGTTGTAGAACTGCAGAAAGACGTCGCTGGTGTTTCCGTTCTGAGAAATAAGTTTCGATTGCCGCACATCGGGAAAATAGTTGTCTTTCTGGTGATCGAAATCTGTAAGAACGGATTTCGTTTGCGCGAGCGTCGCCCCGGGAAGAAATGCGACGCCGACCCAGTGATGAATGATGCCGCTGGGGACGGAGATTTTTTTGTCGTCATCGAGGGTGTGAAGTTGCTCGAGATAAAACTCGCCACGGCGAAGCTGCGCGTCAATGGACTGGCGGCGTGCTTCGGGAAATCGATCGATGTAGAGAAGTTGGCCGGCGAGGAGGTCGGAGTCCATGCGGGCTTGAGTTTTCTCGCGGTAGCGATGGTAAGCGGCAAGAGTCTCCGGCTTGGGTTCGTGGGCAGTGATCGCCGGCGGCAGAACGCACAGCGTGGCCGCAAGGACGATTGAGAAAAACAATTTGGACGGCTGCACGAGAGAGATGTCCTGGCGGGGCGTTCAGCGAATTGGATGAACAGCGGAGTGAACTGGTTAGGTCAAAATTCAGAGATGCCGTTCCGTTTTGAAACGCGTAAAGGTGTCGCGACTCCCGATTCGCGGCCCCCTCCCCCATGCGCAATCACATGAAAACAAAGCGCGATGGAGGGATACGGGAAAGTAAAAAGGCAAAGGAAAGAGGCTATTCTTGGGTTTGGGAAAAGAGTATCAAAAGGCGGGAGTTAGGCAGACTGCTGGGCCACAGGTGGGGGATGATTTTTGCGCGACGAGGCAGACGAGTTTGAAACCAATTTCATAAACACAGGGTAGGACGCTCTGTTGCGGTTGTAATAAGAAATCGTTAGGTACACCGTTCGAACGGCATGGACTGACCGAAATAGGGCCTCATAACGAGGAGTTGAGGGCGGGCATCCTAGTCGGTAAGGCTCTATTCATCGGTCGCGCCGCAGAGATGCTGGCGCCCGAAACCAATTCGAGCACGGAGGCGCCTATGGCTTTTCCTCTGCAAGAAATTCGTGCGAATCGCGATTACTTTGTTCACAAACTTCAGGCGGAAAAACAGAGAAACGACGTGTTGAAAGCGGTTGAAGGAGGGAAATTCGATTTCGTGCTCCTTGACACTCGCGGACGGGAACCGTTTGCGAACGGCCACATTCCGGGCGCCTGGTGCGCACCGGAAGAGGAAATCGAGAAGTTGGCTCCGCTATTGCCTACCGACAGGGAGCTTGTGACCTACTGCTGGGGCCACGATTGACAGCTCTCCGCCAAAGTAGCTCTGCAGTTGGCAGAGCGAGGCTTTTTCGTCAACGAATTGAATGTCGGGTGGAAAGAGTGGACGTATAACCGGCATCCGACGCATGAAGGGAAAGCGGACGGAGTCCGCTGCAGCTGCAGCAAATAATCGAAACAGTCGAGAAGAAGCAACCGCAAGACCCACCCACAAAGTTCCGGGATGGGACATGGGACACCCTACGCGTTATTTGAGCGTCTCTCCCTGGTCATCCGCACAGCGACCACGGAAAAGCGCGCGTTCAACGGCTCTTCGAACAATAGGCGGCCAGAAGGAACGAAGCGCCGGAGAAAGCGAGGGCGACGAAAGCGCTGGTCAGTTCGTCGCCATTGCGTGGGTGCGCCATAACGCGCGGGGTGTGGAGCAACAGGAACCAAAGAAGGAACATTACGCCGAGGAGTGCCGAGGCCAAGCGCGAAAGGATGTGCGTGGCGATGGAGAGGCCCGCCGCGATGAAAGCTGTGCCGGTGGCGTAGGCCAAAAAAAGATGCGCGGGCATCCACGAGGGGATCAGGGAGGCAATGAACGGCGCATAGAGAAAATGCTGAATGCCGAAAATGACCATGGAGAACGCGAAGATGTGGCGTCCGATTACGGCAAGAATGGGATTGCCCGAGGAGAGAACTTGAATCGAAGCGCTTTCCTTGGCGACCAGAGCTGCCAGGACGAATGCAGCTCCTGCCAGGGCGAACGCTTCGAAGGCGCGAGTGCGAGTGACTCCATCGTGAATAATGCCCGAGAATTTCTGTGCGTGAAGGAAGACTGTGCACAGCAGAAAGAGCAAACCCAGCAAGGTAGCCGAAAAGCGAGCTTCCTTTTTGCCCAGCAGACTCACACTGAGCGCGAGCAAGACAACCCCGGTGACATAAGCAAAAATGTGCCCGCCGGCTGTCCAGGGAGGGACTGGGGGAAGGCCGCCTCTCCATTGGCCATAGACAAGATATTGAATTCCGAAGACACCGAGCGGTATTGCGAAGAAGATGCGGCCTAATTTAACCATTTGGCATCCTGGTGAGAGAGGGTTATTTCATGTAGCTCATGTAGGAATCGTGGCACAGGCGATTCTGCCGGCGATACGAACGCCCAGCGCTAGGGGATATTAGACGCAATACTGACGCTAAACGTCCAGGGAATCTTGGACGCAGGAATACGGGATTCGGTTTCCGAAAGGGCTCGGAAGGGTGCGACAGCGAGAACAGGGCGGCACAGGGGCTGCTCGATTTTGAGGCTGTTTTCTTGACTTGGACGGAAAGCGACCCAATAATGGATAGGCAT
>QHYO01000537.1 GCA_003224135.1 Acidobacteriota bacterium
GCTTGCTGCTTTTCGATGGCCGGACCGTACCCATAGCTGAGTCCCATGCAGCCGAAGCCCAGTGCCGAGACTTCGAGTCCGCTTTTTCCCAGTGTGCGCTTCTTCATGTCGTTCTCCTTGCCTAGTTGCTTCATCCATTTCGACATTAGGAACAAATCACCAAGAAGCGGTAGCCCAATCCTGCCTACTGATTGCCTATTTCTCTTGTCAGGGAAAAATCATTGGCGCAGCGGCAGCCTGGGGGACTATCTTTAGAAGCGGACTGTACAGATCGCTAACATGAAAAACACGAAAGAAAACGCCACTCTGAAAGCAAATCCGGCCCGCGAGTTGCGCGCAGAACTGGCGCGCAAGATTGCCTCGTTCATAGGCAGCGAACAGAATCGGATAACCGAGATTCCCGGCGTGAGCTTACACCGGCGGACGTCCCCCACCCCTCCGTGCCGGACAACCTACCATCCGGGCGTCATCGTGGTCGCTCAGGGCCGCAAGCAGGTGAACCTCGGCCGCAGCAGCTTCATCTACGACGAGTCGCGCTTCCTCCTGACTGCGGTCGATTTGCCGATCGTGAGCTGGGTGGCCGAAGCAACCGAGGAGGTTCCGTGTCTCGTACTGTCGCTCAGATTGGACATGTCCATGGTCCGGGAGCTGCTCGGCCGTGAGGAGATTCATGTCGCAGAGGCGCCGTCTCACAGTCCCGCTATGTCAATCGGCGAGACCACGCCGGAATTCCTGAACGCATGCTGCCGCCTGATGGACTTGCTGGATAGCCCGCAGGACATTCCTTTTCTCAGTGGCCTGATTCAGCGCGAAATCATCTACCGGATTCTGCGGGGACCGGAGGGAGCGCGCCTGCGCGCAGTAGCAACACTCGGAGATCAAAGCCACCGGACGGCAAAAGCGATTGCGTGGGTCACGGCGAACTATGCCAAGCCTTTGCTCGTGGAAGAACTCGCACAGCTTGCCAACATGGGCGTATCCACCCTGCACCATCATTTCCGAATGCTGACGTCGATGAGTCCGCTTCAGTATCAGAAACAACTCCGGCTTCAATCGGCGCGGAGCCTGATGCTGAACAATGGTCTTGATGCCGCGAGCGCGGCTTTTGAAGTCGGCTACGAGAGTCCCACACAATTCAATCGCGAATACAGCCGCTTCTTCGGCCAGCCACCCATGAGGGATATTCGCGCTCTCCGCTCTTCAGGAGCCCCGGCGACGGAATCGATCAGCAATCAGACAAGCGCCGCCTGATTCGCACACGGCCGATGCTAACAGATCCGAACGACGAGATGGTTCTGGAAACGGCCATGAATGGTCGCGCCGATGCCATCGTCACCTTCAACGAGCGGGATTTTAGACCTGTGGCGGCGCGTTTTCGCTCTTCGGTGGTGCGGCCCGGGGGAAATCGTCCGCGGACGAGTAGAAGAAGCGGAGTAATGGCAAGAGAAGGAGCAAACTCATGAGACGAAGCAATTTTGCTCTTTGCGTACCGCCAACGCTGTTGGCTGAAGCGCGCAAGGCCGCCGAATCGGAAGGCGTCGCTCTCAACCAGCTGATCACCCTCGCACTCGCGGAAAAGGTTTCTGCTATGCGCACAGAAGAGTACTTCGAGGAACGCGCGCGACGTGCCGATCCGGAGAGGGTCAGCCGGATTCTAGCTCGCGTGGGCAAAGGAAATCCTCCTGTCGAAGGCGACGAACTCCCATTGGAGTCCCCTGCTAGGAAGGTGCGGAGAAAAGTGAAGCGAGACATTACATATCTTCGACACTCTTCTGCCGTGCAGAATCTCCGTGCTTATAGCCGCGAAGCTCGGATACCAACTCGTGCAGACTTCTTCGACCTAACAATGAGGCGAGTTTCTGGGGAACGAGAAGCAGATTCCCCAATTGATTGAAAACAATGGAAGCCAAAGCAGGAAATGGAACACCTAGAATGAATCGGCGTGCTTGCAAAGCAGGTGCTCTCAATGAGCTTTCAAAATGCCGGATTCGGATTGCTATGCCTCTTTGTGAACCGCCTCTGGTGGCGCAGCAACATTGATTGGTCAATTGCTCCCGCGATGAGCGGCGCAAAAATCAAACTTATTTCCCTGCTAGCAGGCGACGATGCGGGCGTTCTCTTCATCCCTTTTCAAACGGTTCGTTTCCGAAAAAGTTTTGTTCTGACCAGCTACAGCGAAACACCCAAAAATTTAGGGCATTGTCTGTATGTAGTGGCGCGGACAGAATCCGCAAGCTAGCTTGGCAGAGGTTTTATCTTGGCTCGAATCCTAATTGCCGACGACCGCGAATCTATGCGCGGAGCGCTCAAGACCTTCGTCGCGCTAAATCCCGAATGGACAGTTTGTGGAGAGGCCGGGAATGCGAACGAGGCGATTGCGAAAGCTCAGGAACTTCACCCCGATGTAATCATATTGGATTATAAAATGCCGGATTCCGACGGCCTCGTGGCAGCAGACGGGATATTTAGAGCCTTACCGGATATTCCAATCGTGATGTTCACGCTGTTCAAGACCGATGAGCTTGAACACGCGGCCAACCTAATGGGAATCCGAAGCGTCGTCGGCAAGGAAGAGGGCGTCCCGTCGTTGCTCAACGCAATTGAGAATGAACTCAGCCGCTCAGCTCCGCAACGCGAAGGCAAACATTTCTGATATCGTCGGTTCCAGCAATCGCTCGACCCCAGAAAAAATCAACCGAACGTAGATGGGCAATGCTGCGGCCTCGAAGCAATAAGCACCGTTCTTACCAGCGGCAGAAAGCCCGCAAAAGCGAATGGCGCACCGCTAAAGCCAAGCCGCGGCACAAACCTCAGGATTGTCTCCTTGAAGTCGCTTATGCGCATTCGCGCTACAGGCAAAGTCAAAGGTAACTGCCAAACCTTGGGGGACATTGTACGGGCCAGAGTGCTCTCTATCACGGAGTGCACTTACATACTAGTCCGAGAGCAAAGACAGCTCTTCGGCGCTGGACCTTTATATATACGGGTGGTTGTCGGCTCCTCTTCGCCTAATTGCGCGGGCGCGGTTCGCGCGAGCTGCGGTTGCTCGCCGATTCGATGATTCCTACTGGATAACAAATGGCCTCAATTCTAAGTCTGCGTCCGCACCCAAGAGCGGCCAGACCAGTCAATAGAAGCGCGTTACTCACCCAGGGTCGGCGAAATGCCATCGATCAGTATCACTTCGTAGATGTCGACTTTCTGGTTCGTACCACTAATTCGGTTCCGCGGTTTACGCGTTCTTGCAAGTGATTCAATCCCAGTATCCACTCTTACCGGCGCTTCAGCTTGAAAATGTCGTCGGTGTTCTAGTCGATCGAACCAGCCCTCTCCGAAGCGGCGCGTAAGGGCGCAACGAGCGTTGCTGCGTAAGGGAAAGCCAGCGCCGCGTCGGACTCGGCCCCGATTCCTGAAGGTAGCGGTTCAGAATGCCTCTTGCAAGGCGGCCCAGCATTCCGGCATTCGAACCTGTCGGCGGGATATATCTGGTTCCTTATCGAATATCAATATCCTACTTGACGCCGTTCGATAAATAGCTTATTGATAGTCGATATATCAGAAGGGTGGTGAATCATGTTAAGGCCTGCCTCGTCATCCCCCGCGCTGCCGATCGCGTACGTTGTGCTGCGGAGCCTCATCGTGGTCAACTGGCTGTTCGGCGCCGCGATCCTCGCTCTGCTGGTTGTCATACCCAACGAGCAATGGATCATGGCTGCTTTCAAACTTTCTCCTTCGCCTGAGGCAGAGCGGCTGGTCATGGGCTTGCGCGCGATCGCCGTGCTCGGCCTCGTCACGATCCC
>QHYO01000539.1:0-2398 GCA_003224135.1 Acidobacteriota bacterium
AGTCGTGCGCGTGATTACGCCAGGAACGGCCACGGACGGAGCACTTTTGGAGGCCAAAGAAAACAGTTTTCTCGCCTCCGTTTTTCAAGATACGGCTGCAAGCGTGATTGGCCTCGCGTTCGTCGACCTCTCGACCGGCGAATTCCAGTGTACTGAATTTTCCGGGCCGCGCTCAGAGGAAGCTCTTCGCGATGAACTGCAATTGCTCCATCCCCGCGAAACTCTTCTGCCGCGTACCGCGCAGCTCTTCGAAACGGCCAAGACTTCCCTTCTCGATGGAGTCGGTGGTGTCGAAAGCCGCATCGACGACTGGGCGTTTCAGCTCGATTACACACAGCGGATCGTAAAGGAGCAATTTGGTGTGGCGGAACTAACTAGTTTCGGACTGGACGGCCACATTCACGCGATAGCCGCTTCAGGCGCAATCGTTCACTATTTGCGCGAGAACGCCGCGAAAGGCGCCGATTCTTCCGCCAGCGTCGGCACGAATGGGCCGACCACGCTTGAAGCGCTGGGACACCTCGACCGCGTTCGTTACTACGAACAACACGACGCTCTCGTGCTCGATCCCGTTTCGGTGCGCAATCTCGAACTGCTCACGCCGATTTTCTCTGACGACTCGGCTAAGAATGTTCCAACAACGCTTGTCTCCGCACTCGACGTCACCGTCACCGGGATGGGCGCCCGCCTTCTCCGTTCATGGATTCTCCGTCCCCTGATTGACCGCAGCGCCATCGACCAGCGCCTCGACGCCGTCGGCCATTTTGTCCAACAGACCGTGGTGCGCGGTGAAATCCGCAAGGAGCTTCGCGGTATTCAGGATCTCGAACGCTTGACCAGCCGCATCACTCTTGGCCAGGCTGGCCCGCGCGAACTGGTGGCGCTCCGCAAATCGCTGTCGCAACTCCCCGTATTGCGAAACTTCGTTACGCCCCCTCCTGCAGGAGGCAGCGCGCTGCTGCGCCACCTCTACGGCGAAATTGACGAACTGAACGACGTTCGCGAAACGCTCGAGCGCTCCATCGCAGACGAACCGCCCGCCCTCGCCACCGATCCGGGAATGATTCGCCTCGGTTTCCACGCTGAGTTGGACGAACTCCGCAACCTAAGCCAGCACAGCAAGCAGATCATTGCCGCCATGGAAGAGCGTGAGCGCAAACGCACTGGAATCGGCTCACTGAAAATCCGTTTTAATCAAGTTTTCGGTTACTACATCGAAATTTCAAAAGCGAACATGCATCTCGCACCGGCGGATTACGAACGCAAGCAAACGCTTGTGAACGCCGAGCGATTCACGTCGCCTGAGCTCAAGGATTACGAACGTAAAGTTCTCGCTGCCGACGAGCGCATCGTGGAAATCGAACGCCAGCTCTTCATCGAGATTCGCTCAAGCATCGCCGCGAAAGCCACGCGATT
This sequence comes from Acidobacteriota bacterium, assembly GCA_003224135.1. Taxonomy (GTDB): domain Bacteria; phylum Acidobacteriota; class Terriglobia; order Acidiferrales; family UBA7541; genus Acidiferrum. The sequence continues at coordinate 1,417 of QHYO01000539.1, forward strand.
GCGCCGCACGGCTGCTGCTGTCGCTCAACTCGATGTCCTCACATGTCTTGCGAAGCTTGCCGCGGACCGTGGCTATATCCGCCCGGAATTTAACGACGCTGGCGAACTTCTGCTGGTAGCCGGGCGACATCCTGTAATTGAAGAACTCCTCCGCCAGAAAGGCGAGCGTTTTGTACCCAACGATCTTTACTTCGAACCGCACCGCCAGCAGCTCCTTCTGATCACCGGACCAAACATGGGCGGCAAATCGACCTACCTGCGGCAAACCGCTCTGATCATCTTGATGGCGCAAATGGGATCGTTCGTTCCCGCGCGACAAGCAAAACTTCCGCTCACCGACCGAATTTTTACACGCATCGGCGCGAGCGACAATCTCGCCCGCGGCCGCTCCACCTTCCTCGTCGAAATGAGCGAAGTCGCCAGCATTCTCACCCACGCCACTCCCGCCAGTGCAAAAACATACCCGCGCCCGCACGCTTTTCGCTACTCACTATCACGAACTCACCGAACTTGCAGATCTACTTCCCGCGGTGAAGAACGTTCATGTCTCCGTGAAAGAAACACCAAACGAAATCGTCTTTCTGCGCCACGTGGAGCCCGGCAGCGCCAGCAAAAGTTACGGCATCGAAGTCGCCCGCCTGGCCGGCCTTCCACGCAGCGTCATCGAGCGCGCTCGCGAAGTCCTGAAAAAACACGAGCAGAGCGAGCACGAATTAAGCGAGCGGCTCACTCCCGGGGCGTCCGACGCAGCCTCATCCAATGTTCAGCAGCAAGTCCTTTTCACTCCAATCGACCGCGAAGTCCTCGAACGCCTCCGGGCCACCGATCTTGACCAGCTCAGGCCGATTGACGCACTCACTCTCCTTGCCGATCTGAAGAAGCAAATCTCGTAACAATCGCAGCATCGAGAGCCGCCTTTTCGGCGCCACAAAGCGCCCTACGTCATTCCGAGCGAGGCGGGAAATCTCTCTTCCGTCTTTCT
>QHYO01000539.1:2422-8083 GCA_003224135.1 Acidobacteriota bacterium
TTTCGCTCTTTCATGACCTCCAAACCCATGCTCGTCCTTGGCATGATGTCCGGCACATCCGCCGATGGAATCGACGCCGCGCTCGTTAAGATTTCCGGCGCTCCGCCCCATCTCAACATCAAACTTTTGGGCCACGTAAAACAGAATTTCCCGCCATCAGTCCGCAACGAAATTCTTCGTGTGGCCGAGCAAAAGCCGCTCGCCCCGAGCGAATTCAGCCAACTCCACGCAAGACTCGGAAAGCTGTACACCGATACAGCCCTATCCGCGTGCAAAAGGCTCGCAATCTCGCCTCGGCGCGTGGACCTTATCGGCAACCACGGCCAAACCATTTATCATCAAGGCGAACCCGTGGATTTTCTCGGCGCGAAGACCGCCTCTACTCTGCAAATTGGAGACTCTTCGATCATTGCCGCGCTCTCGGGCATCACAACCATAGGTGACTTCCGTTCGGCCGACATCGCTCTCGGCGGACAAGGGGCTCCACTTGTTCCCTACGTTGACTACCTTCTATGGCGTGAAGCAAACTTGGGCCGCGTCGCACTCAACATCGGCGGCATAGCGAACCTCACCGTCATCCCCGCGAATGCAAATCCTTCGGAGGTGTTCGCCTTCGATACCGGCCCGGGCAATATGCTCATCGACGCACTCGTTTCACGCTTCACGCATAATCATTCGCGCTTTGATGAAGGCGCACGCATCGCTCTTCGCGGCAAACTCGTCCCTCAGTTGCTCGATCAACTCATGCAGGATCCGTACCTCGAACGGAAGCCACCGAAAAGTACCGGCCGCGAATATTTCGGAGCGGCCTACGTCGAAAAAGTCCGCTCACTTGGCCTCCGCTATCGTGCAAAGCCAAACGACTTGATTCGCACCGCGACAATCTTCACATCGCTCTCCATCGTCGACGCGCTCCACCGCTTCGTCTTGCCCAAAGCAAAAATCCATCAGCTGATCGTTTCCGGCGGTGGCTTTAACAATCCGCTTCTCATCGGCCAACTCGCCGCCCTGCTCGGTTCTTCTCAGGCAGGGGCACGACATACCGTGCCCTCTTCGCCCCGAACGAAGGCCGTCCCCGGCATCGAAGTCCTATCCTCCGGTTCTTTTGGCATTCCCGTCGACGCCAAAGAAGCTCTTGCCTTCGCCGTACTCGCCTACGAAACTTTTCATCAGCGCCCGTCGAATCTACCTTCCGCCACGGGAGCAAGAGGCCCGGCCATCCTGGGGAAAATTTCCTATGCCCCACCAAGATAATCGTCTCCGTTCTCTTTGCCGCATTCTCTGTGTGCTCTGCGCCCTCTGTGGTGCATCCTTCTTTCTTTCCGCCTGCTCACGCTTCAGAGAATTCGATCCGTCCTCGCTGACGTTTCTCATCGAAGCCAACCCGGTGAATCTCGACCCCCGCTTCGCCACCGACGGCTTTTCCCAGCGCCTCGACGGCCTGATTTTCAGCGGTCTGCTCGCGCGTGATTCACAAATGAACCTGCATGGCGACCTCGCGGACTCTTGGGACACTCCCGACCCGCTCACCTACGTTTTTCATTTGAAATCCGGCGTACTTTTCCACGACGGCCGTCCGCTGACCTCCGCCGACGTCAAATCCACCTTCGACTTCATACTGAATCCCGCCAACAAGTCGCCCAAACGCGGCGCCTTTCGCATGGTTATGCGCATCGACGCGCCCGATCCTCGCACCGCCATTTTTCACTTGAAAGAACCGTATGCATCTTTTCTCTGGAACCTCATTCCGTCCGCCGCAGGAATCGTTCCCGCAAACGCAGCCGCAACTTTCTCGCGTCATCCAATCGGCACCGGTCCTTTTCGATTCGTCAGCCAAGCGCAAGATGACGAAGTACTTCTCGCACGAAATGCGAACTATTTCGCGGCCGCTCCGTCAATCGAAAACATTCGTTTTCGCATCGTTCCCGACGCGGTCGTCCGCGCCCTCGAACTCCGCAAAGGTTCGGCCGATCTCGAGATGAGTTCCCTTTCCCCCGACCTCATTCCCGTGCTGATCAGGCGGCCGTCGCTTTCGATGACCCAACGCCCGGGAACGAATTTTGCCTACCTCGGCATCAACATGGAAGACCCGCTGCTGTCTCACCGCGAAATCCGCCAGGCTCTCGCGTTTGCCACCGACCGCGATGCGCTCGTCCGTTATCTGCTTCACGGACAAGCGCGTGTCGCAAGTGGCATCCTGCCGCCAAATCATTGGGCGCACGAGGCAAATGTTACGCAGTACTCTGTCGACATTGCCCGCTCCGAACAAATTCTCGACGCGGCAGGCCATCGTCGTGGCGCAAACGGAATCCGTTTTCGTCTCACGCTAAAAACATCCACCGAAGAACAAGCTCGCCTCATCGGCGCCGCGCTCCAGGAACAGTGGCGCAAGGTTGGAATCGATCTCGAACTTCGTCCACTCGAATTGGCCACTCTTCTTTCGGACTCCGTCCGCGGAAACTTCCAGCTCACCTTCCTTCGCTGGGTCGGCGCCAACAACGATCCCGACGTTTTTGAATTTGTCTTTTCCTCAAAACGATTCCCACCTGACGGGGCAAATCGCGGACACTACCGCAATCCGCGTCTAGACGCTCTCACCGATCAGATTCGTGTGGAAATGGATCGCGAAAAGCGGAAGTTTCTCTGCAGTGAAGTACAAAAAATCCTTGCCGATGACCTGCCTTATCTTCCGCTATGGTTTACCGATGTGGTTTCCGTGCATCGCCGCGAACTCGGCGACTTGCAACTTTCTCCCACGGGCGACTACGATTTTTTGACGACCATCAAGCCATCGCCGGAACTGCACGCCGCGAACCGTCACTGAAGCGCCACCTCAATCTCTTTCGAACTGATCGCGCCTTCGCGCAACACCTTCCACGTGTCGCCGTGCAATTCCACGATCGTGGAGGGCGAGGCGGACTTCGTTTCACCGGCATCCAGAATCAACTGCAGCCGGTCCCCCAATTGCGTAAAGACCTGCTCCGCTCCGGTACACGCGGGCGAACCGGAAAGATTTGCGCTCGTGCCCGTCAGCGGCCCGTCAAACTCCTCAATCAGGTATTCGCGGTAACCTTCAGGGGAAGCCGGTGCGATGCATCCACAACCAGCGTTAACGCACCTGACCAAAACTCCTCCGCCAGCCGCAAAAAATTCCGCGGCACTTCGCGTGACAGCAGCATCGCCTGATCGAGTGAATTCACCAGAATCGGCAACGCCCGTTCGTCCGGGCGGCCCTTTACGCGATAGATCTCTTCCACCGCCGACAAATTGAAGGGATCCGCCGCGAGCCCGTACACAGTGTCCGTCGGAATCGCTACCACTTCCCCGTGCAGCAGGCGTTCCGCCGCGTACCGCAACACATCGACCGATGGCGACTGCGCATTGATCCGCAGGATTTCCGCCGGCAATTCGCGGCCTCTCGCGGAGTGGGTTCGGGCGCCGCAGCGCTCCGCGCTCGCTGCCTTTCTGCGCGCGACGCTACCACACCCCTAGATACCATGCAATAACTGCCTTCATTGGTTCATTGGCCACTACGGTGGGTGCTGGCTGCAATCTACGTCAATTGTGGAGTTCACCGCGTGAGCCCTGCACACGAACTCTGTCTGCCTATGAGTTCGTGTGCGTCACTCGGCGTTATGCCAGATTACTTGGCCGATCCTTTCGGTTGTTGCGCTACGAACTCAGAACCGCCAAGATCGGCGTCCGTGAATCCGAAAACAAAAAATTGCTTCGGATTCGTGTTTGCTCCGTTGAGGTCCTGCAGGAAGTCGTTATCGTTGGCCACCCATAGCGTGTGCACTGTCCCGTGATAGTCCACGTCCGGGCCCAACGCCAACCCCTCCAGCTTCGCCGGAATCTGGTCCTCAGCAATGCCGTTGCCTACTAACACCTTCACAATGTCCAGGAACAACGACTTGCTGACCGCGTTCGCCGCTGCGCTGGTTCCGTCCATTTCCGTAACGTCGACGGCATCAGTCAGGTCTATCTTGAAAATCTGCTTGACCTTGGCTTTGCTCCCATCGCCCAGCCCTTTTCCATCGCGTTCATCCACCAGAAACTCATGCTGATTCAAAGCCACGATTTCACTCACGCCCGACCCGGTTGTCAGCAAATACGTATACTCGTGAGTTGTCTTGCCCGTTTCGACGTCGATAGTCACAATGCGCAACACTTTGCTGGCGGCGCCGCCTTCCGCGGCGTCCTGGATCAGCGAGGCCTGCACGATGCCGACCAGCGTCTTGCCGTCCGACGTAATGGCGAGTCCTTCCATTCCTTTGTTCGCGGTGCGCCCACTCGTGTTGTCTGCGATCTCCGCCGCGCCCCTAGGTCTCAGGTTGGCGACGAACAAGTTTTCGGGAAGTCTGAACGACCGGATTCGCTGCCCGCTTGACCGCATGAATTCGTAAACATACGGCCATACTCATCGGAAATAAAGACGCTGCGGCCGTCATTCGACAGGCGGATTCCTGCCGAATCCAAACGGGCATCTTTCGCGTCGCCCGAATTTTGATCCGCGTCAAAGTTATCCGATCGCCCAGAAAAATAATTCCTGGATGAAATGTTTTGCTGCGGCTCACCTGGGCCAACCCCCAAAAGATCGCCACTGCCATAAACAAGAGGTGATGCGCTGTACAACAACGTAGTGCTTTCCAGCTTCGGAGTCAGTGTGAACGGCAACCCCGCGCCCGCATTGGGTTCCAGCTCCATCGTGATCGTGTGAAACCTCGGTATGTAGCTGACCGTGTCGTCGACCAGAGAGTCGTAGCTCACTGCATTCGGGCCGCGGTCCGGCAGCGCAAGAAACGTGTTCCCGAATCCCCGCGTGAAGCCCGAAGCAAGTCCAGCGAGCAAGTTTGCCGGGGCGCCGTTCTCCAAATTGTTGTTTAGCCCGGACAAGTCCGCGTAGAGTCCCGCGCTTGATTCTGTCAGTGTGCCCCTCGCCAGCAGGACCCCTTGTCCGTTTGCCTGCGATGCCCCGAACAGGCCAAGCATCACTGCTGCAACTGCCACCGTGCCTAGGATTTTTTCACCGATTGGTCCCTTTTGTTAATTTCCTCTCCCGAATAACCGCATGATTCTCCGGTCGCAATGGCCAGGACAGGTTAATGCCTGTTTAATATTCTGTTGCGACCCTAAGGAGAAGCGGGACAGTCCTGCCCCCGAGAAGAGTGTTGCCGTCAGCCTCGCCTTCGGCATACAAGATCGCCTCCTACTACCCGCTTTCCAATGCCGCTCCGATTCCCCTGCTTTCGCCAATCTCTGCTACCCTGCCCTACTGAAAATGCCATCGCCCCACAATCCGTCGGGTTCTGACCGTTCTTCGCCAACCGCGACGTCTCTTCTCTCCAGCCGAGACAATCGTTGGCTTAAGGAATTTCGCATGGCGCTGCGCGGCGGCCTGCCCGCAGAATTAGGCGCCGTCGGCGTCGAAGGTCCACGCCTCGTTGAAGAAGCCCTGCGTTCGGCCTCACCCGTCCGCGCCGTGCTTTTCAGTGAATCCGGTGAACGTCACCATGCGCGACTCGCGCCGTACCTCGATCGGCGCGAAGTTTCCATCCCCATCCTTCGCACCACTGATCGCCTCTTTGAAGGCATCGCGGACACGGAACAGCCGCAAGGCGTCGCAGCCCTCGTCATCCCGCGCAGTTTTTCGTTTGACGA
>QHYO01000540.1 GCA_003224135.1 Acidobacteriota bacterium
TTGCGAGAGTTCGCGGGAATTGTCAGGATAAAACGTTCCGGCAACCGCGGGAAGACGAACCATAACCGCTCAGTGGATCAGATGGCTTTCGAGGGTTTTCCTTTGACCTTGAGAGCTTTCTTGCTGTCCGGATCGAAGAAGACCGTGACTTTGTCGCCGTACTGATAGCCACCCTTGTCGATAATCTGCAGCATTTTGGCGGAGGCCTCTGGCGCCAGCGGGAAAGTCTGGATGGCCATGTCGTTTCCCTTGGCGCGCACCGTGATCTGGGCGACTGTGGCGTTTATCACCGTGCCTTCAAATTTGGGCGGTTGCGGTCCCTTATGGGGCTTGATCGTTTCGACGATGATAGGAACAGCAGCTTCCACAACCGGAGCGGGAACCTGGGCGTTCAGAGCGGCCGCGGCCAACGAAAAAAAAGCAGCGGCGAGGACACCGCGAAGCAAAGCGGGTTGGGGCGCGAATTTCATTCCATTTCGTCGGTTGCGATGCGGAGCGACTTCAGAAAGCGAATGTCTTGCGGCGTCATGGTCAGCTTGGCGACAACTTTTCTGTCGAGGTCGGGCTCATTGAACGAGTCTTGATCGACCTGAATGCGCAGTGATTCGAGAAAGCGGCGATCGAGCGTGGTGAGCTTGGAGTCCTGATTGCCGGCAGCGTCGCGGCGCGCCAGTCCGATGGTGGCGTCCAGCTTCAGCACGATGTCGTAGCCGTGCGCGCGAACGCCCGCGATCGCGCCGGTGATGCGGTCCGATTCCGAAACCGTATCGTTGATCGCATGTCCCAATTCACGGAGAAGATTTTTAAGGTGATCATCAAGTTGCAAGGCTCGCTCCCCTACCGCAATTGCGATTGTAGGACTCTGATAAGTTGGATACAAGTGGCTCCGAAGGCGTTGTCTCCAAACGGTTCACAGACCATCCGTACAGGGCGCTCCGGAAAAAGCCGGGCATCTGCGCATCCTGCCGGTACGGTAAGATGTTTACATGGCAGCGACAAACCTGGTTTCGAGCGCGCCGCCAAACGAGAAACGCGGCTTTGCGCGGTTCTGGCTCACGCTGAGGCAGCTGTTCCACGAAGTGGTGGGCGGCGTATTCGCCGTGCTGGCTCTGGCGTGGTTGCAGAGCGCGATTCGTGCGTGGACGCGCGACGTTTCGCACTGGCTGGTATTCGTGGCACTGGGAGTTACCGTACTGCTGGCCGTTTTCGCGTGGACGTCCTTCCGCCGCGCCCGGCAGCTTCGTTAGGCGACTCGGGGCGGATAGCTCGACAGCGAGACCGATGAGCGATTCTGGAAAAAATAACGCAGACGGGCGGAAACCGGTGTTCAAGACACTTTCCGGTTTACCGCTCGAGCGAGCCTACAGGAAAGAAAATCTTCAAAGAGACGAAGCTGCGGAGCATCCGGGCTATCCCGGCGAGTTTCCCTTCACCCGCGGTATCTATCCCACGATGTACCGCAGCCGGTTGTGGACCAT
>QHYO01000541.1:0-4861 GCA_003224135.1 Acidobacteriota bacterium
GAACCATTGGGGTTAGCTCTTGAGCGAAAAGCAGATTCCCCAAGTTGTTGGAAAGGTTAGTAATTAAGAAAAAAGAACGGAGTTGTTGGAACCGATCGTAGTGCTTCGGAGGCACACGCTCTATCCAGCTGAGCTACGGGCGCGCAGACAATATCAGGTAAAGACTGCGGCAAACCTGATCGATCTATTCTAACGTGAATCACGGCAGATTGCCTTTGCGAATCATTTGGTTGGGAATTCGGCGGCCTGCAATCCTTACCGATTCAAGTCTCGCCAAATTCGACGGGCGGCACCGTTTGCTCAACCTTTTGCGCGGTCTTTAATCTGCCGGGCCAGCTTTTCGATTTCTTCGGCTTTTTTTACCATGGACAGCGAAAGTACGGTCGTGGCATCCGTCTTTTCCACTTGTTCCTTTAGTTGTGAAGCGAGCTCAAACAATTTTTCTATGTTCTTCTTGATGTCCTTCTGATTCTCTTCTAACAACACTTTTGTGGGTGGTTTCGCGTTCGGATTGCGATTTGGATCGTCATCGCCGGGCCGTAAGGGCGGCGTCTTTGGGAATGGATCCTGGCCGCGGCCAACTATGGCCACCATCGAGAAAGCGGCCGCAACGCCTGCAATCGTGCCCAACAAAGATCGTCTGGATTGCTGCATTGGTAGCTCCCTGCCGCGGCAAGCCGGATGAATGAACTCCGTCGCGTTCCGAGCATGCCTGCCGACTCAATGTTATACTCCCCCGTCGAATCGCCTATGTCCAGCATCGTACCGTTCCTGAGCGAAGCCACACTATCCACCGCCCTGCATTTATTGGGTATCTTCATCGTCGCGTTGCTGCTCAATCGCTTCCTGCGCACGATGACGAGCCTGCTGGTGAAGCCGTCGGCGGGCCAGTCGCGGAGCGAGCAGGCTCGCGAGCAGCAGATCCGCGCCCTGGCGGCCGTCGTTTACGGGGCCGCCAGCAAGGTCGTTTGGATGGTCGCGATTCTGACCGCGCTCGATCAGGTGGGGATTAACCCGATGCCAACGTTAACGCTGATGGCATTCGCTGCCGTGGCGATAGGCTTTGGCGCACAGAACCTGGTCCGTGACGTCATCGCGGGTTTTTACATCGTATTGGAAGACCAGTATGTGGCCGGAGACACCGTGCAGATTTCAGAAGATATCGGCCGGGTCGAACATTTGACGCTGCGCCGGACGGTCTTGCGCGATGCGCGAGGTGCGCTCGTCACGATCGCCAATGGTGACATTCGCACGGTCGCCAACCTGAGCAGGGACTGGTCGCAATCGTTCGTGGACATCGGGCTGGCTCCCGAAATCCTCCTGGCAAAACCAATGGCGGCGCTCGAAGCCGCGGCGGCCGAGCTGCGCAGCGACGCTTCGTGGTCGCAGGCGCTCGTCGACGGCCCTCGCGTGCTGGGTGTGCAATCCTACGATCGGAAAGCAACGGTCGTGCGACTGCAAGTGCGAACCACTCCGACGCGGCAGGATGAGGTCACACGCGAATTGCGCCGCAGGATTCAAATCGAATTTCAAAAGCAAGGCATTCCACTTGCGAGTGTGCTGCGGTTCGAGCTTACGAATCCGCAACTGCTCGGCGGCGAAAACACGCAATCCAAGTCCCCGCAGTAGGCTCAATGCTCAGGAGGTCTCCCAATGTCCGCCATCACTTACGAGGAAGTAAATCTGATGCTGAGACTTTACGACATGCGCCGCGAGGCCAGGCTGCGCCAGGCACGCAGCTGGTTCCTCGATCACTTCCATCCTCTATCGCCAGACGAAATGATGGAAAAATTTGCACCGGGCAGCGATGAGTACAACAATATCCGCATGGTGCTCAGTTATTGGGATATGGTGGCCAGCATTGTGAACCGCGGCCTGATTAACGACGAACTCTTCTTCGAAAGCAACGGCGAAATCTGGGTCGTGTGGGACAGGATTCGGAGCATCGTGCCGACGTGGCGCGCGGCGTTCAAAAATCCGACCGTCTTTTTGAACCTGGAAGAAGCTTGCAAGCGACTGGAAGCATGGCGCGAGAAGCGTGCACCAGGCTCGAATGTGGCGATGCGGCAGATGATGCAGCAGGCGCGGCCAAAGATTTAAGCGGTCGGGACAAGCGATTTCTTAAGTGGCACGGACTTGGTCTTCCGACGCAGTTGGCCGTTTGAACTTCCTCAAGCCCGGACGGTCTCGCAATTACCGAGCGGTTTCGGCCTAGATGCTTCGCACGATAGCGCAAGATCGGCCTCATGGATCAACTGTTCAGCGTTCAGTTCCTGCCAGTCTTCGGTGCCTGCCACTCCCAAACTCATCGAAACCGGCACAGCTCCCGCAGCGCTTTCCACGGGACGCGCCTGGATGGCATGGCGAATGCTCTCGGCGCGTTTGGCATTAACTGAGTCCGGCAACCGTTCAGCACCACCAGAAATTCCTCACCGCCGTAGCGGCTGACGGCGTCTTGACTGCGGACGGAGTCGATTAAACGATAGGCAACTTCGCGCAGGACCTCGTCACCGGTCGCGTGCCCGTAAGTGTCGTTCAATTTTTTGAAGTGATCGACGTCGACGAGAACAATGGTTACACCGCTTTTTTCGCCATCGCGGCGCGCGGGATCAACTTCACGTTGCGGTATGTCCAGAATCATCCCGCGGTTCCACAGGCAAGTGAGCGGATCGTGCGTGGCCTTGAAGCGCATTTTCTTCGCGCGCTTCTACCAAGTTGTCTTCGACGCGGTTCACTGTAGCGTTCCTCGTAAGTTCGGCGAGGCTTGTGCAAAATAGGAAATTGCCATGAACACAAATCTGCAGGGGTGCGGCGGGAGTCTTGAGAGTCGATGGGGCCATTCCACGAATTCAGGCGTGATTGCCAGGAATCTCGCTTTGGCTTCGTACTCCGGCGGATCTTCCGGCGCAACCGTACCGCGCACGCGTACGGCTACGACCATCGCCAAAGATGGGAATGCTCGCCGGACTGGACTCACGCGGTTTGCCCTGAGGGACACACAGATCCCCCTCAGCGAAACGTGCGGCACGTAACGCTCCAATTTCAACGCAGAATTTTCAGTTACGGTGCTGAGAGGAAAGCACTTGCAGGATAGTTAGAGAACTCAAACTTCGTTGTAACTGCCGAATCGGAACAGAATCAATCGAACGCGTCAATCTGGAACATCCCTGTTGGTCTTCTTGGACAATCGCGTGCGCGCACCTGAGTGCCTATTCCTTGTAGAACATCAATAGAATCCCCAGCAGTATCATCAGCGTTGGCCATATCTTGCGAAAAATCCCAGCGGAGCGAGGCCTCAACTCACTGAGCCCGTTCGCCAGGCCTATTCCCAGGCCGCACATCAGATAACTCATGTGTTGAGCCTGGATTCGCTGCATCGTTTCCATATGGTGTTCACCAACCATCCCGCCTTCATGGTGGTGGAAGATCAAAAGCAGCGAACCGATAACGGCCACAGACGGGAATACCCAATTGCTCCACGCGGCATTCAGTGCGCCGCGGGCCTTTTTCCACTCAATCGTTCCCAGCATGATGAGGAGCACAGCGAACATTTTGTGCTGCAAAACTTCACGATTATTTTTTAGCGCTTCAAGCCATTGACGGTTTCCAAAGGGCCACAGTTCCGTGTCACTCCAAACGAGTACAAAAATTCCCGCCAGCAGAAAACATGCGGGCCAAACCAATTTGACTGCCGGCCACCGGGCCGCGAGGTTGGATTGAAACAAGATAAACACGCCTGCCACCGCCACCAGGAGTCCGGCCAAGTGATGGTTGAATTCGCTTTCCTTTTTGTCGAGAAGAATCTTCGCCTGCAGCTTCGCCTGAGTAGCTGCATCCATGGGCGCGTCCATCGGCATGCGCATGCCTTCATGCTCCGCGTGCTCGTGATGCGCCGGCTGGCCCTGGGCGGCGCCCGTCGCGTTTGCTGCGAAGCAAATGGAAGTCAAGAAAGCAAAGATGGCCAGAAGCCGGCCCCAAGGCGGCTGTTTCTCCAAAAACTCCCAATCCATCGCATGTCTCCGTCAAAATGATTTGGAAAGCATCGCGGCGCATTTCTAGCGACACCATTTCGGGTTGCGGCAGAACCCTCGGGCTGGTTACGTGGGCATCTCACACACGAACTTAGATGCTCCACGCTTATTTTTGCTACATGGCCATTTGAATCGCTACCGGGACGTCTGTCTGGCTGCATTCTGAGGATTAAAGCTTGCCGTGTGGAGGCGCGGGTGGGAATCGAACCAAAAACGATGTTGAAGGCGCAGAAGTTATTGATTCTACTAAACGCGAAAAACGCTAAAAACACCGAATCCGCCCAAGCTGGGTACACGACGGGTACACGGCAGCCCGGGATATTTGACGCCACGGGAGTTTGCGCAACTCGAAGAACCGAAAGAGGCAGAAGTCATGAGTTCAGGAGATTTTGGTGTCGTATGATTCCGTGCGCGGAGCTGGGGGGCAGCTCACCGGGATGGGTCCATTCCATTAGTTTAGGAGCTAGGGGCCGACGCCTTCACGTAATCAGTCCCTCGGACCGTTGACCAATGTAACGGTAATTCTGTTCGGAGTCGCGTCCGAGCGTGCTGGCGATGCGGACACCGAAGGCGTCACGGATTGCGCGTTGAGCAGTCCTACTCAGCCACCATTCCCACTTTCATCTTTTCGATTTCAAGATAGTCTGCGAAGGAAGACAAGTTGCGTACGGTCAAGCCCAGGGCTCCCAGTTCCGCCGCCTTTTGCTTGTGCGCCTGCCATGCTGCCTCTGCAGTTTGGCAGTGAAGGTTCTTGATGATTCTTCCGCAAGATGCGGTTCACGTAGCGCTCACGAAATGCGGGATCAACTCCCCGGTGCCCTCGTCCCGCA
>QHYO01000541.1:5006-11610 GCA_003224135.1 Acidobacteriota bacterium
TTCGGGAAGACCAACACTTCTTTCGTGTAAATGCGTGGGATCAGCGGAAACTTTGAAATCGCTGAGTACGGAGGCAGCACTTCGAGCCGATAGTCGAACTGCTGGAAACCGAGCGATTCGAGCGCAGCGATTTTCGCACTGTGTCGGGCCCGAACTCGTGACTGAATGTTTGGATCGGTAACCTCGCTGTATTCTTCCTTGAAGATGCCAACCGAAGCAGGCGGTGAAGTCCCCGGCCGCGATAATATGTGCGCCGGCTGGAAACCCGTCCAGCAGTTCATCACGACGTAGAGCGAAATAAGCCCGATCCAAAAAGAATGCAGCCAGAGGGCGACGACGATGAGTGCGATCGCGCCAAGCAGGCCCAGCATTGCAACCACTTTCAGGCTGCGGGCGCGTCCGAGAACGAACCACAGCACGGCCCTGAGGATCTCGCCCCCGTCTAAGGGGTAAATCGGCAGCAGATTGAAATCGAGCAAGCCGAGGTTTATGGCCAAGACTGACCACAATAGCGTGTAAGCATGAGGTCCGGTGAGCGTCCATCCGCTGTGCCAAGCCCATATAGTTAGCGCGTAGGAAGCCCCAGCGAGCACGACATTGACGAGCGGGCCTGCGGCGATGATCCGCAACTCTACGTCATGCAACTGCTGATGAATCTCCCCTCGTGGCCGGCAAATGACCTCGACGCCTGGCTTCCCGATCGCTGGAAACAAGCTCACGCCGCCAGGTGCGAGGCTTTGGAAATATCTCCTCTCGATTCCTGAAAACTGATTTGAGAGGGTCGTTTCAGGCTGCTTACTAGCGATAGATTTCCTTGCGATGGCCGACGCGAAGGACCAGAACGATCAAGCGGTCGTCTTCGATCTTGCAGATGAGCCGGTAATTGCCTACACGGTATTTCCAGAACTCTCCAAGCCGCGAGCCGTGCAACGCCTCTCCGACGCTGCGCGTCTAGCCTGGCAATTCGTTGATGCAGGAAGTTCAGGATGCGCTTGGCCTGCGGCGCGTCGAGTTTGCCGAGTTCCCGCTCCACTGACTCAGACAGCTCAACGTTGTAAGCCACGCCGCTTCATGACTTGCTTCAAGGGGATCGTCCGCTCTTCACCGCTGCGGATGCGTTCCAGGGCGCCTTCAGCCAGATACAGATCCTCGATCTCTTCCAGGTGCTCGAGGATGGCTTCACGGACATAGTAGGTCTTGGTGCGCCCGGTCCGCCGGGCAAGCTTCTCCAGGCGTTTTTCGATGGACTGCGGAAGTCAAATGGCCAGCATAACTACCTCGCTATACAAGTATATCGCGACGCTGACCGTGGGCCGCGAACAACGCTGCGCATGCTGATTGACGAGACTCGGCTCGTGATCGTCGTGGAAGGGACAGAGGCCTTGAGTTGCACCCCGCGCGCCTCGGCCAGACGCTCCATGGCGATTACCTTCCGCAAGATGCGGTTTACGTAGCGCTCACGAAATGCGGGATCAACTCCCCGGCGCCCTCGTCCCGCAGCCGACCCCCAGGTTTGCGACGATCTGGATACAATAGGTCATGGAAAATCCCGTCCAGCTGACACGTCGCTTCACCCTGGCCGTGGATTACGCACGTCAAGTTCACGTCAGCCTTCGCAAGGGGACTCAAGTGCCGTATATGGCGCACCTGCTGGGTGTCGCCTCGCTCGTGCTTGGAGAAACAGGGCATGTACCGTTCCCCGTGACTGAAGACATGGCAATCGCAGCACTCCTGCACGACGCCGTGGAAGACGAGGGTGGCCTGCCACGGCTGCGCGATATTGAAGCCAAGTTCGGGAACAAAGTCGCAAAAATAGTTGAGGGTTGCACTGATAGCTTCGTGGAGTACCCTGACAAGAAACAGGAATGGGAAGAGCGGAAGTCTTCCTATATCGAACGGCTATGGAACGAGCCACCTGAGACTTTACTGGTCTCCGTTGCGGACAAACTGTACAACGCTCGTGCAATTTTGAAGGAGTACAGACAAATCGGTTCGGAGGTCTGGAGCCGGTTCAAGCGAGGACGCAAGCAGCAGCTGTGGTATTTCGACGAACTCATCAAAGTCTACGAAGAGAGATGCTCGACCTGGCAAGTAGTGCAAGAACTCAAACGAACTGTCAAAGAACTCGCCCAGATTTCCGCAACAGACAAAATTTCGGAACCTGGACAAACCACTTAGAATTTGGCCCCGATGCCCTCAATCTGTTGACGTAGATACCGGCGCTCTGCGCAGTATATGAAATCGAAAGCATGCTGGTAGACCTGCTCCTGTGGAATCGAGAGTCGCGAGCGCTGCAAGAAATATTCAAGCGATTCGGGTGTCGTATGATTCCGTGCGCGGCGCCAGGGGGCAGCTCACTGGCATTCACGCGGTAGAAAAAAAACTGCACGAAAGTCTTGTTCCGCCTTCGTTCTTATCGAACGCCACGACAGAAGCGCTCTGGCGTTAAGGCTGTGCCATCAGACTGGCTAATGACTTTTTGACGCTCGCCGAAAAGCCAAGAAATCCAGCATTTCCTGGTCGTATTTGTCTATTGACAAGCAAAACTCTTCGATTATATAGCCCTCGGGGAAGTCCGCGATTACCTCCGCTCCGACAGACTGGATACGCTCGATATCTTCTTCCGTAACATCGCCGGTCACATACGCCTTGATCTTAATGTTCGTCTGACTCAGACCGCACGTAACCGATACGAGTCGGTTCGTGACTTCATCGAGTAACGCTCGTTGAATGGACAGTTTTAACGATACCAATTCATCGTTCGTCATGGCTTCGCCGGTACGATGTGGATGCCGTTCTTTGAGTAATTGATGATTCCTTTAGTCGTTGGCGTACTGACGCCAGTTTTTGGATCCGCGTATTTCCCGATTACTTTTCCGAAGTCGACGCGCTCCTTGAAGCCAGGTTGTCCTCTAGGAACGTTGTTAACTGGCTGACCTGTTCCTGCTTTCTGTGCGAACCTCGCAGGTAACTC
Source organism: Acidobacteriota bacterium (assembly GCA_003224135.1). GTDB lineage: Bacteria > Acidobacteriota > Terriglobia > Acidiferrales > UBA7541 > Acidiferrum. The sequence continues at coordinate 7,981 of QHYO01000541.1, forward strand.
CGCTTAATTTATTCTGCAACTGACTCAACTCTTTTTCGAGCTTTCGTTCTTCACGCTTGATTGCCGCTAGTAGGTCCATGAATCCTCCGAGACGGAATCTATTCTAGTCAGGAGGCGATGCGCCAGATGTACCCCCGAAGTGAAGTTCCTTGATTGACAGACAGACACTTGTGCATGGAGGGCTAAATGTCAGTTGCACGGGGAGGTCGCAGGATCGAAGCCCCGCCAGGAGCCCAACTAATATGGGCGTGATTGGAAACGTCCGGCGTCTCGGCTGAAGCGAGTTCTTTCGCGGTTCACTAGCAATTCGTAATTACCATCCGGCAATCTATCTGTTACATCAGATTCCACAACTTGGCGTGCTCGTTCGGCGAGCGGCTGAGTCAATCGCGACACTTCGTCTGGGTGACGCTGTTGAAACTCCTCCAGCCACCGAAACCAATCGTTGCTTCCGACTATAGGCCGTTCCGCCAATGAAAGGAGGAAGTACTCCTTAACCAACAGTCGATCTGTCGTTTTCGACACGGAAGGACTTAGTGAGGGAACCAAAATTTTACTTATAGGCCGAACATGGAGTTGACCCCGGCACGCGGGGCCTCGGAAGAAGGCGCTCGACGTTCAAGCGCAGGAAGTGACGCCTGCTGGGCGGCTGGCGGCAGAGTCACAGGCTGTTGCACGGCGGGCTGATCCGAGGCGGACAGAGCCGCAGCACTGATAGTTGCGACGCTTGGAGTAGCAGTGGTTGGTTGGGCAGCAAGCTGCTGGAGATAGGCAATGTCGCGAGGCTCTTCTGTGCCCGGCTGAACGGCGGGAAATGACAGATTCATTTGATGCTCCATTGCGCTGGCGATGCGGTGCAACTGCCAGATGAGCTTTTCGAGTTCTTTCGAACGGCCAAGGTTCAAGTTGCGGTCCCACAGAAAGCGGATGGACAACACCACGAGAATAGGCAGGCCGATGGCCAGTGTGGCGAGAACGATGTTGAAGAACAGCGAGTCGAGGGCAGTGAAGGATTGAATCATTGGCAGCCTCCAAATGCAGGCTTCTGCGGGCAGGATACAGCAGCGCGGCAGTGATGACAAACGAATCGATCTCAGGGCAAGCGGTGAAACATCAGTTGGACGGGAAGTTTGTTTCGACGCTTAAGCAGCGGCACTCGAAGCGAGTTTCCGCCCGGCTTTCATGCCGCCTTGCTTCTTGGACACTCGCCCTGCCATAAAGAGAAGGTTCCTGTCGCCTTGGCTCATTTTGGCAAGCAAAGGCAGAAGTTTCCTCATCAACAATGCCCCGGATCGAGACGATTCCAACGAATCCTCCGTGCTGCATTTTGCGGACCTAGGCAGAGCGGGCGGCTGGTCACCATCAAACATCAGTTGATCGCAGTGGCTACTCCCTCGTTTCGGATTTCTACGCCGATATTTTCCCGGCAGAGTTTTGGCTTGGGTTTATTTTTGCTCTTGACCGTACATGCTGAACTTGTAGATGAAGGTTGTATCTTCGCGGTGCCCGTCTACTGTGAAGCGCACTGTTCCCACAACGCTAGAGCCGGACCCGCATGCGCTGGTGTATTTGCAACTTTGCGCGGTCGCTTGAACTGATGTTCCAAACACCGGGATTTTGTCCGGGCGCTTGTAAAAGAAAACGTTGATATATCCAGTCTGGTTTTTGCAGATGCAGTCGGCCTCAAAGGGGCGATCTTGCGCTCTTGCAGTTGGTGGCGAACTCAACGGTATTGACGACGCCAGCAGCAGAACCACAAAGAGCGACAGCAAGGCAGCACTCCACTTCATTTGAAGTCTCCTTCCGTGGTGCGATTCGAGACCATGGAGGAATCTATCCCAAACTAGAGGCGATGCGCCAGATGTGCCAAGTGTTCGTTGATTGGAAAGAGCCGGAAGAGCACGGGCCGATGTTTCAGCCGTGCATGAAGCGATTTGAGTAAGGTCATTTATACGACTGCATCTTGTTGTGCATTTCTGCAAGAATCTCTTCGGGCTGGTCCTGCCGTATTGCCCGAAAGCCGCAGATAAATGTTTTAGAAACCATCGCCAATTCATTAAACAACGTGAATTTTGCGTGCTTGTTCGGAACCCACGCCGCCCTAACTCTGAACACATCGTACCGCTCGCCCATGTGACTATCCAAGGCACACACCGTTGAGTGGACGAAATGGGAAGTCAGCTTAAACAAAACTTCATAATCGAATTCAGCCGCAATGCCGTTACCGTTTACATCGAATTCGTAAGTGTCCGGCTCTGTGGCCAACGACCGAGTCTTCTCTCGTTCGCCAATCCATTCATGGGGACTCTTATAGTTCTTGGCAATAGCGAGGGTCTGTTTCCGTTCCTCGGTATCTGGAATCTGCCGATGCGGATAATACTTTCGAATGATCTTTCTCATCCTTCTTGGTCCTTTGCGAAAAATTCAACAAATCTGGTTGACCGGGCTTCGGTATCCTTGTTCGAAATGTAGCGCACGATGAAGTAGAAATCCGCCAGAGTTCGAAGCATTCCGAATGCTTCTTCTGAGAAGCCACTCCGAATCAGGCAACAGACGGCGCGACTTACGGTCAGGCTTTTTGAAAACAACGCAAAAATCACACCCCGGTGACTGGACGGGGCAATAATGAATTTCTCTCCGTCGAGAAAACGCTCTAGTCTTTCAATGCTGTCGAGAGTAGAAGCGATCTGCGCTTCAATCACTTCACTATCGGGGCCTTTTTGAATCCAACCTATCATTTTCGTGGTGGTACCGCCGTCCGTGCCCTGACTTCCTAATCGCGAACGAATTCCACCTCAATCGCTTTCTTTGTTACGACGCCAACTTGAATCAAGTTCGTCAGAAAATCTAGCGGAGCAAACGACTACCAAGCAGCGTTGCCCGAATTCAAGGGCGAGTCCTGGGGCGGGTTAATCACAAGATTGGACGACTTTGCACACTCGGAGAGCGCTGACCAGGCGCTGAGTGCTACTGACGTTTTGATGAGCGGCCCGTATATAGGCCAAGATAGCGTTAAGCGCGGATACTTTGGGCCGGGCATTCTTGAAGATAATGCAAAAATTCTCCATCTCTACTACGACCACGCACGTAGGAGAGTCTACGACACATCAATCTGGCGGGCGTTTCGCTAGGGACAAAGCCCCGAGCCATCGTACAATTTTCGTACAATTTTCCAAAACATATCAAAATGTAAGGGAATTTGATGGAGGCGCGGGTGGGAATCGAACCCACGCGTAAAGGTTTTGCAGACCTCTCCCTTACCACTTGGGTACCGCGCCGCCAATTTTTAAGTATAACCAAAACCTGCGCGCTCTTACAGCCCGCAGGATGCCGCGCAATCCTGGTTCTATTTCTTCGCCAGTGTCCCGATTCTGGCCTCGCGAAGGAACCGTGCCGATTCTTCGGGCGGTGTGGGATTGATGTAAAAACCTGTGCCCCACTCGAATCCCGCCACCTTGGTTAGCTTCGGAATAATTTCCACGTGCCAGTGATAGTGATCATTAATCTCCTCGCCAATTGGCGAAGTGTGGATCATGAAGTTGTACGCCGGGCGGTCCAACACCGCATCCAGGCGCATCATCGTATCCTTCATCATCCGCGCCAGGCTCGCGTACATCGAGCTCTGATTAT
>QHYO01000542.1 GCA_003224135.1 Acidobacteriota bacterium
CGATCCTCCTCCTGCCGGCGAGAAGCGGCCGAAGATGAAGCCAGACTCGTTCGTGGTGTTGATGCTCACGCGATAGCACAAGTCATATAGAAAATTATTTTGTCGAGCAACGCCTTCAAGAGGGTGGCCAAACAGTGGCTGCGCTCTTTGACTTCTTACGGGCGGCCGTCTGCTATACTCTTGTGCACTGCCGGCGACGGATAGCCCAACCGGCAGCACGAACCAATGACCGCGCACGAATCCTCCTCAGCCAAGCGCGCTCCAAAGACGCAGCGTGGTCCGCATGCTCCGAAACACATCGTCATCGAAGGTCCATTGCGCGTGGGAAAATCCACGCTTGCGCGAATTCTGGCGGAGCGCTTGCATGCGCGGCGAGTTTACGATTGCGAAGACAATCCATTCCTCGCTGAATTCTACAAAGAAGAACCTGGTTCTGCGTTGCGAGCGCAAATGTATTTTATGATGGAACGGCAGTAGCGTTTGCGTGAAGCGCTCGCTGTCGATTCTCCCGCTCCGCTGCTGTCCGATTTCCTGATGGAAAAGGATCGTATCTTCGCGAATTTGAATCTCGATGACGAAGAGCTGAAACTTTACGAGCGTTATTACGAACTGCTGGCGCGGGATATTCCTCCGCCCGACCTGGTCATTTATCTGCAAGCCAAGCCGGAAGTGTTGCGCACGCGAATCGCAAAAAAAGCGGTGAAGGACGAGAACCAGATTTCGACGGAATATATCGAAGAGGTTTCGCGGGCGTATGAACACTTTTTTTTCCGCTACGAAGCGTCGGACCTGTTGGTAATTGACACTTCAGAGATCGACTTCGTGGCGCGCAACGAAGATTTGCAGCAGTTGCTTCGACGGCTGCAGGATCCGGTCAAAGGCACGCAGTACTTCCTGCCGTTGGGCGGGGCGGAATAAGGAAAGTTATCCGTTCTCAGTAAGAGCGAATTCACTTCCTATTTACGAGAAAACACCCGACCCTGCACCTTATTTTCGACAGGTCTCGTTCTACGAATACGATCTCGCGGCCAGAATTTTCGGCGGGATGGATCTATTTTGGTTACGCGACCCTGATGCGGCAAATAGGCACGTGCGCGGTGACTGGAGGCCGATGCGGGCCAGGATGTCAGCGGACTCCAGCTGAGTCCCCTCAAGTGATCGAGATTGGGAATTCAGGGTCCGTGAGGTTCCTCAAGGAGAGAGCAAAATTATTCTTTCGGCAGCCGGCATGTCTTCGAGGGATGTGGAGTCAAAAGGGCGCACCGCAGGTTGGCAAATAGCGGTACGCCCCACAGCAAACGGGATTGTCTTAGGACTGATTCAGCTTTCTAGCTGCTTCAGGTTCTGTTTTCTTATCCTGGTAACTAGCGGCCGATGCGCCACACGATGCCGCTTTGCAGTCTCAAATTATTCTGCGAAGCGCCACCGAAGTGCGTATAAAGATAGTCGACCTGAATGGCGCGAAAGGAAACATGCCGGGTCAGCGTTACATCCGCCCCGCCGCCCGCGGTCATCGCAAAAGCGTTGCTTGACGCCGAGCCCAGACCCGTGGCGCCGGCAGAGAATTGTTCGCCGCCGAAAAGAGCCTGGACGAATGGAAACACGCGTCCGCGTGAGGTCGGAAAATACACCCTCGGCCCGAATAGATAGTTCAGTTCGTGCGCCGTCGCGCCCGAAGGCAGGCCCGTAACTTTGCACGCTCCGAACTCCCCGATGACGCCGATTCGGGACGTCAGATATGCCCCGACGGAGCCGGAACCACCGTGGCAATTGATGCCATCAGAGCCTCCGCCGGGATTGAACCGGACAAACTGATAGTTGCCGGACACCTCAAACCCGCGGTTTTCCTGGGCCTTAGTCGAACCCGCCACCAAAAGTAAGCCAACTGCAATGAGTAACTTACGCATTATTTTCCTCCAAAATTCCCTGCAGAAGACGTTTATGCTTGGGATGAGACTATTCCTATGCTGAGCGGTGCGCGGCTCTCCAGCAAGGCTCATGGTGGATGTGGTTTCGCATGCGGAACTTGTACGTTGGGGCTGGTACTGCGTGCCAACCCGACCAGGGCCTTGTATCGACAACCCCCGTCGTGTGTGGGGGTTTGATCAGGCAAAGCTGTGACCGGCGCATTGCAGGACGCCGAGGTATGCGCTCCATGGGCCGACGGCTTCGCGGTATTGGTGGGCCATAACCCTGGATATTTGGTGCAGATGAGTTAAATCATGAGCCGGCCAGGTGGCGAGAAGGGCTGACAGAGTGACTGTTCCGAACGCAGGATGACGTCCACGCCGCTCGAGATCGTCTGGCTGCAGATTCAAGGCGCGCAGTTCGTCCAAATTTTGTGAGCGAAAATGAGCAAATTCATCGAGTAGCTGGCCCAGCGATTTTCCTCGAACCGCTAGTGCGTGTCCCCCACGGTCAAAGGGCTCAAACTGCCGAGTCTCGCCAGATTGCAGCAGCAGCTTTACGCGCGGCATCCAGTCAGTGCGTTCGCAGTGAATCAGATGCCCGACGATATCGAACGCGCTCCAAGTGTTTTCACCTTCATTTTGGAGCGTCCAAGCTTCCGGCAGGTCACGCAGAAGCGCATTGAGAGCAGCGGGAGTGCGCGTGAGAAGCGCACTTGTGTGCTGTAAATTGTGTTCCATTTTATGCTCCTCAATTTCGTGGACGGTGATGTTCGCAAGATTTTCATTGTATCAATTCTAAGACTGCCACCCCGAGCGGTCGGGGTAAACGTCTATAGAGACACACTTGAGCGCGCAGAGCTGGAGAGAATAGGAGCAGACTTTGCCACAAATTTAACAAGTTACATGGAGCGAAACTGATTTTGTTGAATCGAGATGGTCTGCGGTGTAGGTTCTAAGCTTCCCGAAGTATTCAGGAGACTGTTCATGATGGCGAAGTACGGATTCGTGCGTGCGATTGTGATTGCCGGTGTTTGTCTGGTGGGCGGCATGAGCGCTTCGGCGGCGCTCGCGCAGACAGTCAAGGTGCATGTTTCGTCGCATGGCGGGGACAGGCTTACTGCAAAACCTGATGTGCAGTTTTCCGAATCGGAGGACGCTGGCGGCGCGAGCTCTCAAGTCAATGGGCACGGTAATGCGCACGACAAAGTCCGCGGCCATGCCCAGGTTGATCCGCAGGTTAACACGTTTCAGGTGAATGATGCGGTGCGGTATCAGAAGATGGACGGATTTGGCGCTTCGATCATGGAAGCGGGATTGATGACACTGAATACGCTGCCCGAGGACAAACAAGAAGAAGTACTTCGAGCGCTCTTTGACGCAAAAGATGGAGCGGGCTTTACAGCGATGAAGACACCGCTGGCCGGCACCGATTTTCAGTCGGCAGGGCCGTGGTTCACCTACGACGACATACCGGGTGATGTCGAGCTAAGGAACTTTTCTGTCGAGCGGGACTTTGCGCCGAACGGTGTCGGCACTTACATTCTCCGCGCGCGTAAGTATGGGCACTTTGCGCTGCAGGCGCCGATGGACTATCCGCCGGACTGGATGCTCTATGACGTGAAGAAAC
>QHYO01000086.1 GCA_003224135.1 Acidobacteriota bacterium
CTTCCTCAACTGCTGCGCGCGTGGCGTGCATTGCGTCTTCGACACGAGCCTTCTTCTCTTTCAGCTCGGTTTCCGTGGCTGCGCCGACCTTGATCACCGCCACGCCGCCGACGAGCTTGGCCAGACGCTCCTGCAGCTTTTCCTTGTCGTAATCGGATGTGGTGTCTTCAACCTGAACGCGCAGCTGCTTGATCCGGCCTTCGATCTCGCTGGCCTTGCCGGCCCCCGCGACGATCGTGCTGTTGTCCTTGTCGATGGTCACTTTCTTGGCGCGTCCCAGGTCCTCCAGTTTCACGTTCTCGAGCTTGATACCGAGATCTTCGGTGATGGCCTTGCCGCCGGTGAGAACTGCGATGTCTTCGAGCATTGCCTTGCGGCGATCGCCGAAGCCAGGAGCCTTGACGGCAGCGCATTGCAACGTGCCGCGCAGCTTGTTCACCACGAGTGTCGCGAGGGCTTCGCCTTCGACGTCTTCAGCGATGATCAGCAGCGGCTTGCTGATTTTGGCCGTCTGCTCGAGCAGAGGCAGCAGATCCTTCATCGAGCTGATCTTCTTCTCGTGGATCAGGATGTACACATCCTCAAGCACGCATTCCATGCGTTCCGGGTCGGTAACAAAATAGGGCGAAAGGTATCCGCGGTCGAATTGCATACCTTCGACTACCTCGAGGGTCGTCTCCATTGTCTTGGATTCCTCGACGGTGATGACGCCGTCTTTGCCGACCTTCTTCATTGCTTCGGCAATAATGCTGCCCACTTGCTTGTCGGTGTTGGCACTGATTGTGCCCACCTGCGCAATCATGTCGCCCTTCACCTCGCGAGAGAGCCTCTTAATCTCTCCCACGGCGACTTCGACCGTTCGCACACCCTCACGGAAGATCGCTTGTGCCAAAACAGTCGCTGTGGTGGTGCCGTCGCCAGCTACGTCCGACGTCTTGGACGCAACCTCTCGCACCATCTGTGCACCCATATTCTCGAGCGGATCCCGCAGTTCGATTTCTTTTGCCACGGTCACGCCGTCTTTCGTGATGATGGGCGAGCCGAATTTTTTCTCAATCACCGCGTTGCGCCCCTTGGGACCGAGCGTGATCTTGACAGCGTCCGCCAGAATATTGACGCCGCGCAGGATCGCTTGTCGTGAATTCTCACCAGTTACAATTTGTTTTGCCATTGGACTCCACCCTCCTGGGTGACCGCACTTGCCACTGCCTTAGAAATTTTGGGGCCGGAGATACTACTTCTTGCCGGATGCCGCTTTTGCCATTCCGCTGATTCTCGCGAGGATTTCATCCTCGCGGAGGATCAGGTACTCCTGTTCGTCGATTTTGATGTCGCTGCCGGTGTATTTGCCGAACAGGATCCGGTCGCCCACCTTTACGTCGACCGGCACGCGGCGTCCCTTTTCGATCTTTCCGGCTCCGACGGCCATTACTTCGCCCTCTTGCGGCTTCTCTTTCTCCATATCGGGGACGATGATCCCGCCTTTCACAGTTTCTTTCTCTTCCAGCCTGCGTACGAGGACGCGGTCGTGTAGAGGAGTGATATTCACAGTCATTTCTTTGACCTCCATTCAATTCATTCCAAAACTCAAACAACTAATTTCCTGGCCCTCGGGTCAAAACTACGGACGAAAGCTTTTCTGGTTCTTCTGCCGCGCCACTTCCAAGTCGTCCATTTGTTTCTTTTGGCGCTCGGCCTCTCTTTTCGGGCCCTCTTGCTCATCGAGTGTCACAGCTTCCGCGATCGCAAGCTCGGCCTGTGCATTGGTTAGCTTCGACAAAGCGACTAGCCCCAAGACATCGTTGAAGGAAGAACGGACAAGACTGAAGGAATATTGCGCATCCTCCCAAGACGCGACGGGTTTTTTCTTCGAGTTATATCGGTCGCTCGTCGCCGAATCGACCTCCGGCGCTACAATCGTGGCCGGACCGTACTTCGCCGAAATGGATTTCACCATGTCCGCCTCAGTGAGGCCTTCTGTCGAAGGTCGATCGTAAGTCACGGAGATGTTGTAGAGCTCGCCATTGTAGAAGGAGAAAAGAATCTGTTCGACGCTGTCCGCTCGAACGGAAGTCCCGGGAACGTTCGGTGGCCACCAAGTGAGCTCCTGAATGAGCGCTGGACGGCCATGAATCATCTTTACATCGCTGATCTTTTCCTCAGTGCGCTCCAGTAGTTTGGTCAAGCTCATTCCCAGTGTGAAGTTCCGATACCTGGAAAGGTCCTGCGCACGAAGCCATGGCGACGTAAGGAGCAGGACGACAAGACAAAGAATTGAGTTGCGCAACGTTTTCATTTTCACATCTCCCCCGAATTGCTAAGAACCCGAAATTAGAGCCGTATGCGGCTTGCCGATCGCTTCTGCACGACGCTGTTCCCTGCCGCTGCCCAGCTTGCTTTCTGGCGCGGCAAGAACGGTCGTTCCCAAGGGAAAATCCTTCGAAGGAACCAGGCAAGTACTCTGTTGGATATGTCGGGAATGAGCGGCAATACTCAGCATGAAGGGAATACCCAAAAACCGTTTCGAAACGACTCTCGTAATCTCTAACGAGTTGTATTGTTTTTCCTGTTTCGCCAGAATCCGCTTCACTGCCTTACGCAAAGCTCCTGACTGGTCGCGACCAAAGGCGGTAGCTCTAGACTCACCCGCCAGGTAGAAGAAGTTCCAACTCGCGCCCTCGACGTTTCGAGCCAGCGCCGAGCCGTCAAGATTCTTGACGACCCTCCAGCCGGGCAAGAAAATTTCACTCTCGATCGTCAAGCCTGGCGGCAAAAGCGTGTTCTCCCTGATGAGCGTGGTTCCAGATATGTTGCTGACTGACATTGGAGCTCCCTAAAACCTTGCATACGCACACATCGGTTGGCATTGACGTTGGCCTGCCACAGAGCTACCTAAATGGTTGACTACTTGTGGCCAGAGACTTCGTCGCTTCCGGATACTTGTCGCGGTTGTAAGCCTCGGGTTTCTCTTCCTTGTCCCACACGCTGTTTCCGAACGCTTCCCAGCTGCCCTGGGCGACAGACGTGATTTCGTCCTGGAATCCAGCGAAGTGCTGCTGCTGATCAAATTAACGGTGTTTCAGGTGTCCATCACGGAGGCAGTCTTTGTCGCTAGTTTCGCCGTCTCGTTACGATCCTAGGGATATTCCAGGCAACAAGCTGTTCTGTTTTGCACAGTCTTGCAAAGGCGAAACTGTTAGTGTTGAGATGGCTCCGAGCGCTCACGGCGTCGGGGTGTTGCGAGCTGAAAATGAAAATTAAGAAACCCAAAACCAACGGAGCCCTCGCCTCTTTTAATGCCCAAGCTTTCCTCGATACCGCGGGAGTGGCACGAAAGGTGATGGACTACCGAAGAGGTGAATCCATCTACTCGCAAGGCGAGGCCGCAGAGACCGTAATGTACATCCAGAAGGGCGGCGTGAAATTGTCGGTCGTGAACGGCTCCGGCAAGGAAGCCGTTGTTGCGATGTTCGGTCCCAGCGATTTTTTTGGCGAGGGATGCATGGCGGGCCAGACCGTCCGGATGGGTACGACCAGCGCCGTCACGCCAACCACCCTTCTTGTCATCCAGAAAAACGAGTTGCTGCGCGTGCTCCATGCCCAGCATGAGTTGTCGGATCATTTCATCGCCTACATGCTCGCGCACAACATACGTGTCGAAGAGGATTTGATCGATCAACTCTTCAATTCCAGCGAAAAACGCCTGGCACGAACACTCCTACTTCTCGCCCGTTACGGAAAACAAGACCAGCCCGTGCGCATCTTGCCAAAAGTTTCGCAGGAGACCCTGGCGAGTATGGTTGGAACCACGCGTTCACGCGTGAATTTCTTCATGAACAAATTCAGGAAACTGGGCTTCATCGAATACAACGGCAAAATCAAGGTCAACAAGTCGCTGCTGACCGTCGTCTTGCACGAGTAAATCGGCAAATTCAGGCGATCATCTGAGCTCCCTGTCCCTCCAGGAAAGCCCGGTTTGCTTCCTTGAGTTGTATGGAGATTCCTTAGCAAGCCACGAATACAGAAAGCGAATGTCATTGTCAAAAATAGATCCGATCTCCGAAATCTTGTCACTGATTGAAGTGGAATCTCTCAATTTGGAAACCACGCCGGCCGCGCCGATAGCCGCACCTCAGCGTCCAGCTCTTCCCAATCGAATCGCAGTCGTCGGCAACTATCTCCCGAGACAATGCGGAATTGCGACGTTCACGACAGACCTGTGCGAGGCCATTCACGCGGAATACGGGGCGACCGAGTTGCTCGCTCTCCCCATGAACGATACTGAAGAGGGCTATAGCTATCCCCCCAGAGTGCGGTTCGAGCTGTCCGAGGACAATCTGGCTTCCTACCGCCAGGCCGCCGACTTTCTGAATTTCAGCAATATCGATCTGGTGTGCCTGCAACACGAATATGGAATTTTTGGAGGTCGAGCGGGAGCACACATCCTCGAACTTCTGCGCCGGCTGAATATGCCGTTTGTCACGACGTTGCATACCGTCCTTCGCGATCCGGATCGCGACCAGCGCGCGGTAATGGAAGAGATTGCAACGCTTTCGGACCGGTTGATTGTCATGAGCCAGCAGTCCAGAGACATCCTTCAGGAAACGTTCCACGTTCCGAGCGACAAGATCGATCTGATTCCACACGGCATTCCCGATTTGCCGTTCACCGACCCGACCTTCTACAAGGACGGATTTGGCACTGAAGGAAAAGATGTTCTGCTGACGTTTGGTCTGCTCTCTCCTAACAAGGGCATCGAAAATGTCATTAAAGCGCTGCCCAGTATTCTTTCAAAGCACCGCAACGTGGTTTACATGGTTTCCGGCGCAACGCACCCGCATGTCTTGCGGCAAGAAGGCGATAAATACCGACAATATTTGAAGACGCTCGCGAAGGACATAGGCGTCGAAGCTAACGTCATCTTCCGCAATCGTTTCGTAAGCCCTCAAGAGATGATGGAACTGATTGGCGCGGCGGACATCTACATCACACCCTACAAGCACAAAGCGCAAGTCGTTTCCGGCACGCTGGCATATGCCTTAAGCGCCGGCAAGGCGATCATTTCGACGCCTTACTTGCATGCGATCGAACTCCTGGATGATGAGCGCGGCGCACTGGTTCCGTTTGACGACCCAGAAGCCATCGCCGCGAAAACCGTGGAACTTCTGGACAACGGGACGGCAAGGCACGCCATGCGGAAACGCGCCTATTTGTATGCCAGAGATATGGTGTGGAGTCGGGTTGCCCAGAAGTATATGAACAGTTTTGAACGCATCTACAACGAGCGCTCGCGAAATCCGCGGGCCACTTTTTTGGCACGAAACACCGAAAAAACTCTCGATCGGCTTCCGACCATAAATCTGGACCACCTATACCGAATGACGGACAGCACAGGAATCGTCGAGCACGCGGTTTTCGTGATCCCTAACTATCCCGAGGGCTACTCGACAGACGACAACGCTCGCGCACTCATCGTTACCATTCTCCTCGAAGAGTTCGGAGCCGGAGCACTAAAGGGAGCAGCCGACCTGGCCTCTCGTTATCTGGCCTTCCTCTGGCTTGCGTTGGATCCGGTGACGAAGCGATTCAGAAATTGTTTGAGCTATGAGCGCCAGTGGCAGGAATCGGAAGGTTCCGAAGACAGTCACGGGCGCGCACTTTGGGGATTAGGGACTGTTCTTGGCCGCTCAAAGGATGCTGGGTGGCGCGGTGCAGCAGGACGCATGTTTGAGCTGGCTCTGCCGGCGGCAACCGAATTCAAGAGTCCGCGCGCTTGCGCTTTCGCCCTGCTCGGACTACAGGAATATCTCGATTCATTCCCGGGAGATCGCGCGGCTCTCGGTGCGTCCGACGTCTTGGCGGGTCGATTGTTGAACTCGTATCGCTCCAATCGTTCTTCCGACTGGAATTGGTTTGAAAATGGCCTTGCATACTCGAACGCGCGGTTGCCCCAGGCTCTGATTCGCGCGGGAATGCGGGCCGCTAACGATGAAATGGTTTCGGCGGGACTAGAAGCCTTGGATTGGCTGGTCACGATTCAGCGCTGCGAAGTGAAGGGCCATTTTGTGCCGATCGGTTCACAAGGCTTCTATTCCAAGAAAACGGAAAAGGCGCGATTCGATCAACAGCCTGTCGAAGCCTGTGCCGTGGTCGCGGCGTGCTTGCAAGCCTATCGGGCTACAGGCAAAGGCCGCTGGCGCAAGGAAGCGTGGTCCGCGTTCAACTGGTTTTTGGGAGACAACGATCTGCAGATCGCACTTTACGATGCGACGACCGGCGGCTGCCGAGATGGTCTGCATCCCGACCGCGCAAATGAAAATCAGGGAGCAGAATCGACCTTGTCATTCCTGATGGCCCTCCTCGAAATGCGCAGGCTTGAAGAATCCGACGGCACAGGGAACAAACTCTGATCCGCGATCAGTTTTTGGCTGAAGTACGACTACGAAAGGTCCATTGAATGAGTTCTACAACATTGTTAGCAAAAGCCGCGACGGAAAAATATGAAACACTGTTTCACCGGCACCCTGCCAATCCTATTTTGACAGAAAAGGATTGGCCGTATTCCATCAATAGCGTCTTCAAGGCCGGCGCAACGCTGCTTCCGGATGGTTCAACGCTCCTGCTATGTCGCGTCGAGGATCGCCGCGGCCTCTCACACCTATGCGTAGCCCGTTCTGTGAACGGCGTTGACGGATGGCAAATCGATCGTGAACCCACCCTCCTGCCTAATGCGGCGCGCTACCCCGAGGAGCTGTGGGGCATCGAAGATCCGCGCATCACCTACGTGCCGGAACTCAAAAAATATGCCATTGCTTACACGTCATATTCTCGCGGTGGTCCCGGAGTGTCCTTGGCTCTCACTGAGGATTTTCGAAGCTTCGAACGAATTGGCGTCATCATGCCTCCAGACGACAAGGACGCAGCTCTATTGCCGCGCAGGATTAACGGATACTGGGCTTTGATCCACCGGCCCATGACTCCTCTTGGAGCGCACGTCTGGATCTCGTACTCTCTCGACCTGCGGCACTGGGGAAGCCACAAGCTGATGCTGGAAGCGCGCCGCGGTGCATGGTGGGATGCCAACAAGATTGGGATGTCGCCTCCACCAATTGAAACTTCACGAGGCTGGCTCATGATTTACCACGGAGTGAGAAGGACGCCGTCTAGTTCCATATACAGGTTGGGTCTGGCGCTATTCGACCTTCAGCAGCCGGAAAAATGCCTGGTACGGGGAGACTCCTGGATGTTTGCTCCCGAGGCCGAGTATGAGCGTCACGGCGACGTCCAGGACGTCGTATTTCCCTGCGGCTACACCATTGCTTCAGACGGGGACACGATCAATCTCTATTATGGCGCCGCTGATTCCAGTATTGCTTTGGCCCACGGCAGCATTCGCGCTCTTCTGAACTGGCTCGACGCCAATGGCCACTCGGAACACAGCAACGACCGCCGCCACGCCTGATCTGACTCACTCTTGGCGAAAAATGGAGCAAGGGGAAAAACGAAAGGCCAGACTGCTAAGGTTAATTCGCGTAATGCGACCTTCGCAGCTGGCCCCACTGAATCAGCCTTCTGAAGACTCGCAGCTCGCCGAGCGCAAACCCATCCCGGCAAGCGGCTCACTCCTGACGACTGATTCGACGCCCGCTCGGATTCGTTGCCCGGTGCGCTCTTCCGCAAAGCATTAACAAGATGACGGCCGGTTGCGGGAACGCCCATCTTTTCGCTTCTTAAGATGCGTGGCGTGGATCGCTGACCTCCAAATCTTGCGTCGTTGCAAAAACTAAATGCGGCCAAGAAGTACGAGGATCACAACACCCGCGAGCACGAGACCTGCACCACCTGTCGGAAAGTAGCCCCAGTCACGGCTGTGCGACCAACGTGGAACAGCGCCGATCAGTGCCAAGATCAAAACCACGATCAAGATCGTTCCAAGCATTGCTTTTTCTCCTCAGGAATCCAGCAGTGAATCTCAGACACCGCGCCCCAGCGGCGGTCTAAACGTCTGGCAAACTGCACCTGCGGCCGGTTTTGCGTCGAGCGCCCTAGTTCAAGTAGAAGCTGATGGAAATGCGGTCGCCAGGATATCTGCGGTTGTACAGATAATACCCGTCGTCGTAGTAGTCCACGTAGACGTCATCGCTGTCATACCAATCCTTTGACCAGTATTCAGGCCACGGATCAACCAAGCCAAACCAGTAACCGCCGTACTGAAAGCGCTGACGGCCGCCAATGAACACCACGGGGAGACTGTAGATGCGGAACCCATGATCTTGGCCATAGTAACTACGGAAACGGTCATCTGGGACTCGGTAGCCGTTGTAACCCCCCCGTTGCTGCCAGCTGCGGTGCTCGGACTTCCAGCTACGTGCGCGATCACTCTGCCAGGCAACATGCTGCCGATCTGCTTGAGATGGACTCCGTTGTTGTGCTGACCGGTCGTCACGATCCTGATGCTGTTGTCGCTGTTGATCCTGCCGCGCTCCGCTTTCCTGCCGATCATTCTCGGAAGCGTCTTGCCGATGTTGTTGCTGTTGTCGCTCCTGATCTTGTTGCCGTTTGGCTATTTGTTGCTCGTGTTTATTTGACTTGTCTTGTTGTTGCTGTCGTTTTTCTTCCTGTTGGATGTTGGCTTGTCGCCGATTTGCGGAGTTGCGCTCCTGCTCCCGTTGATCTTGCTGCGCTTTCGCTTGTTCCTGCCGTGTTCCTGAATTGTCTTGCTGTTGTTGTCTCGAAGAGGCATCTCGGCGCTGATCCTGTTTCTCCTTGACCTGCGGTTCTTGGCCCTGCTTAGAGGATCGTTCTTCGTGTTGTCGTTCAGGCTTCGCCTCTCGCTCCGGCTTTCCGGGCTTAGCCTTGTCCTCTTGCTTGTCCGGCTTGCCCTGCCGCCCGCAAGCTGGGCCCGCAATTCCAAGGGCCAGAAAGAGTGCAGTCATGTGAAATATTCCAATTCGTTTCATGGTGTTACCTCCGTTGCGTATGTTTCTTGCGCCCGCTATGGAAGGCTCGAGTTGATGTCCTGTACCTGCTCAGAAATGTCAGTTTTTAAAATGCGACGTGCCCGTTCGTCAGCCAGTACGGTTCTTCGCGCCGAAATGCATGCGCTTTGTCTGGCGGGGCCCAACTACTCCTCTATTAGGAGTTGATCCTAGACCTCTTCCATGCGCATGTCTGTTCACTTAGATACAGGTTTGCTGTCCGTTGAACGCGAATCGCAGAGTGGGCCGGTGCGGGCTAGAGTGATATCCTTACCGTACTCGCAGCAAAGGCCTGGGACCGTGCCACTGGCGAAGTCTGAGTCGCCCTATCGTGTGCAAATCATGGCCAAAGCAGCCGGCAAAAAAACCACCGCCACCCCTCTCAAGAAGTCCACGTTCGATCTAAGGGTTTTTCTGGATACAGCCGGAGCAGCACGGAAAATTAAGAAGTTTCGGCGAGCCGAGACAATCTACTCTCAGGGTGACCCTGCTAAGGGTGTGAATTACATCCAAAAAGGTGCTGTACAACTATCGGTTATCAATGAGAGCGGCAAAGAAGCGGTTGTTGCACTTCTGGGACCCGGCGACTTTTTTGGCGAAGGATGCCTTGCCGGTCAGCCGGTTTGCATGGGAACCGCCACTGCGGTTCTGCCCACGTCCATACTATTCATTAAGAAAGATGAGATGATGCGCGCGCTCCACGTTGAACACGCCCTCTCTGACCTCTTCATCTCTCATATGCTGACCAGAAACATTCGCATTGAGGAGGATTTGGTGGACCAGCTCTTTAACTCCAGTGAGAAACGCTTGGCACGGGCTCTTCTGTTGCTTGCCCGTTACGGCAAGGACGACCAACCGCACGGAGTACTCCCCAAGGTTTCGCAGGAAACACTGGCTGAGATGATCGGGACCACGCGCCCACGCGTCAATTTTTTCATGAACAAATTCAGGAAGCTGGGTTTCATTAAGTACAATGGCAAGCTTCAAGTCAACACTTCTCTCTTGAGCGTCGTCTTGCACGAGTGAGGCTAGCGGCCAAACGTCCCTCGATGCGGCGATGAGCCTTGGTCGAACAGGCGATTCATACAGGTAGCTCCATTCCGGACTGCGGCGAAATCTCCGACCCGCCAACGAAGGTCATTAGCTCAATGCAATTTCGGACCCCACTGTGCCTAAGGTGGTGTCCTGAGTCATCAGTTCCAACTTCCGTGCGTCTATAGGAAAGAGGATGGTTGAAGTGTGTTTCCTTCCGGGAGGTCCTGCGATGAGACAGCGGATACGTTCAAGCATTTTTGTTCTGTTGGTGGCAGCTCTCGGTTGCGAGGCGAAGACGCCGCCGGAGCCGCGCGTCGTGGATTTGACGGCGACGGATGGAGTGCATCTGAAGGCGACGTATTTTGCGGCGGACAAACCGGGGCCGGGAGTGATCCTGCTGCATCAATGCAACCAGCAGCGAAAGAACTGGGACGATTTGGCAGGACGCCTCGCAACAGCGGGGATCAATGTGCTCACTCTGGACTACCGCGGATACGGGGACAGCGAAGGCCCGAGAGCGCTGGAGCTTTCGAACGAAGACCGGACCAGGATGATCACGGAACAATGGCCGGACGACATTGACACGGCGTTTCAGTATCTGTCATCCCAGGCGGGAGTGACAAAAGACGTGATGGGAGCGGCCGGAGCGAGTTGTGGTGTGAATCAATCGATTCAACTGGCGCGGCGGCATGCGGAGGTGAAGTCGCTAGTGCTGCTTTCCGGCAATACGGACGGCAATGGCAGGAAATTCCTGCAGGTGTCGGCCGGGTTGCCGATTTTTTTCTCCGCGGCCGATGATGATGAGGGGCAGTGGCTGTACGCGGTTGCGCCAAATCCCGGGAACCAGTTTGCCCACTACGCGACAGGCGGCCATGGAACGGTGATGTTTCAGGAACATAAAGAGCTAGCGGGAACGATTGTGGACTGGTTTGTGACGACACTGATCAAGACGCCGGCGAAAGCGCCCACAGCAAGAAAGGCCCTGGCCGTGGACTCCGAACGGGCGAGCATATTGAGATTGCTGGACGAGCCGGGAGGGGCGAACGAGGTTGCACAGAAGCTCGCGGATGCGAGGAAACGCGATCCCAAATCGACGTTATTCTCCGAGGGGATCGTCAACGTGATTGGTTACGAGCACATTCAATCTGGTGACACGAAAGGCGCAGTAGAGATTCTGAAGCTGAACCTGACGGCGTATCCGGATTCAGCGAACGTTTACGACAGCTTGTCGGATGCGTATCTGGCTGCTGGCCAGAAAGATTTGGCCAGAGAATACGCACAGAAGACGTTGGAGAAGCTGGCGACGGATTCGACGGCGGACGCAGACAGGAAAAAACTCATCCGGGACAGCGCCGCGCAAAAATTGAAACAGCTGGGAGAGAAGCAATAACACCGATCTCCGAGAATCGGCTTCAGCAGTTTGGCAGCATCTACGAGACGGTGGAATTAGGGTTGACCATAACTCGCCCGAGCCGATTGAACGGCCCAGGGACGACGGTCCCGAATAGCGTCTACCAACGCCAAGAAATGATACAGGCTAGGATCGCGTAACGCCGCCTGCGGAACGAACCAGAGCTCGGATCGATTCCATCCACCAGACTCCAAATCGAAAACAGCAGGTAGGCAAAGAATGAGCTTTGCGAGTAAGACTCTATCCCCGCGCGTAATTTTCCTAAGAGTGCGGTATCGATTGTCGCGCAAGATACTTCCAGAATTTAGGAACGACACTTTCAAGAAACTATTAAGCCGTTTGGTCAGCTTGTACTAACCCACGAATCGGCGCAGCCGAACAGAATAATCGAATTGCCGAAAACCAGCATCGCCCCTCACTTTCTAGGGGGCTTCGTGCACAATTTCGCGGCGCGGATGGCAAGCCGACGGCTGTCTAAACGAATCGCTTGCTTCAATATGTCGAATCCATTCTCGCTACAGCACCGGAGCGTATGGATAGCGTTAGCTGCTGCTAAAATCGTGGACTTCTGCGAGAGTGATGGGCAGTGCGGAGTGCTTCCAGACTTCCGTCTGATGGCTAGGAAAATCGCTTGACACGTTCCATTTGGTGGTATTTACGTTCCCCTAAATATACTGCTAGCCACGATACGTCAAGTGAAATATCCTATAGCGGTCGCCGATTTTCCGGGATTTCTGTTTATGTAGCGCGCGGCTGAATTTACATGTTGTTATTCCGTCTGGTCGGAAAACTCGAAGGAGAGTATGAATGGGAGGAGGTCGAAATGTTTCGAGCATCACGGCTGGGGCCTGTGGTTCTTCTTCTTATGGGCACGTTACGTGTTGGAGCGCAGGATGACCGCGCCCACCAGGTTGCGTCCCATGCTTTGAGTCAAACTGCCGTAAACTGCGGCGACGTAGCGGTTCTCGCCGATTGCCATCCGGCTATGCCCACGGGATGTACAAACTCGCTCCACCCGCGCTACGACGCCTATTTGAATTTTCTCAAGAACCAGCAGCCGGGCCGGGATCTCGTGCCGAGCCACGCTCTCGGCGTGGATGAGTTTATTTCTCTGGAGGACAAGATTCCGGCGGGCATCGGGCGCACGCACCACGCGCAATTTGCAGATCAGCTTGCGGACTTTGGCGAAGGGAACATACACGCAGTTGTCGGAGTTCTCTATTTTGTCGAAAACACGGCGATTACCTCTCAACATAGGGGGGAAACGTGCAATTGCCAGCTTCGGCACAATGACTCATTTGATTTTCATTTGGGAATAGGCTTCGACTCTGCTCTCGCCCAGAAGATTCGGAACAGTCCGTCTGTTCACGATCCCAAGCATCCGGGTCTTGCAGAGCAAACAAGCGTTGTCGCGGAGATGACACCCCACACACGCGACGCGAAGTGGACGGTAGCCCGCCTCAACCGCCAGCGGGGTAAACAGGTAAAGGTCATAGGGCAACTCCTGTTGGACAATGTCCACGCAAATCTGAACGACGATTGTGAATTTTCCGACGAGGCCGGGGGAAGCTGCTGGCGAGCCTCTGCGTGGGAAATTCATCCCGTAACGCAGTTTCTCGTTTGCAAAGCCGGAAAGACTTGTGGCTCTGATTCTCCCGATAGCGACTGGACGAGACTCGAAGATTTGCCTTAGCCTGGCTTGGGAAGCTGAATCGAAGGTTGACACCGCGGAAGCGATCCGCCGCCGCTGGGACCTCGTGTTTTAACGGAGGGTTTCGAAGGGTTGAGAGCAACTTTTCCAGCCTGCCCGAGTAACGCATCAATCTTGTGTCGCAAGCTCTTTATCTGTTCTCAGTGCGTTGTTCTAGGGATGGACCAGGACCGGAACTTGAGCAGTGCCTATCGTGGCACCGTCCTTAGTAACCCGAACTTGCATGTCGTGGTAAACCTGCTGTACCGGATGGTTGGAATCGCCCACCACTTGCATCTCTGATGGAGACCATGGCCGTCGACTCGCATGTACCTTCCGTAATGGCTGATACGGAAATTGATGCAGCCTGACCGGGGCCAATACCCTGCGGGTCCCCGCTCCATGCTCTGACGAGCGTGACAGGTTTCGCGGGTTCGACGTGCTTTGGCAGTCGCAACACTCCGAGTCCAAAGGTCAATGATAGAACACCCACAATCCCCAGCACGGATTGGCGGGTTCGAGACTTCAAGTGAGGAAGTTCAACCCCGAAAGCCTTCAAGCCACCGCCGACAATCGCAGCGATCAAACAAGCCAACCTGCAATGACAAAAGGATTGTCCATGAACGCTCTCTCGCAAGAATTTCATCATGCGCAGTTCCTTGTCCCGCTGGCGGAAAAGGCCAATGCACATCTCGAACATCCCCTCGTTTACGTGCTCGGCGAACTGTTGGATATCCGCATTGCGGAATTTCGAGCAGGGAAAAATCGGGCGAGATCCGCAGCACAGCTAGGATTCTGGAGGCAATTCGCAATTCAGTTTCTCCCGTGGCATTTGCACGATCCAACCAAATTCTACGCCTACCAGGGCAAGGTTATTCGCTGATATCCTTGGGCACATCGGGTGATCATGGAACCACAAACCCAGCTCAAGCCCAAGAAAATGTTTGATGGCATGTACGTAATTCGCCGCATTGTCGCTGGTGTTGTCATTGTTGCAATTTGCGTTTATATTTCTGCGGTCGTCCTTGGTCGAATCCCGGTACAGCAAAAACTTGGCGTGGCGGACATCGGCGTGATCATCTTGGCTGCTGGAGTCGCCAGTATTTTGCTGCGACCCGAATTGCTAAATCGAATCAGCCACTTTAAGTTCGGAGAGTTGGAGCTAGATTGGCTGCAAAAGATCGAGGCGGACCAGAAAACACAGCGGGTTGAATTGGATGACGTTCGCTTCGTGCTCACCCTTCTGCTCCAGCAAAACGAATTGGAGCATCTGAAGAACCTCGAGAATGGTAAGACGCAATACCAGGGCAACGAAGCGGTTTGTGCCGAACTGCGGAAGCTTCGCACGTTAGGCTTGATTCGAAATCAAAAAGACCACGCGATGAGCGAAACCGCCGCGAAGCGCAGTTTCGATTTGAAGGACATTGTGGAACTGACCGACCGCGGAAGGCAGTATCTAGAGCGGTTTGTAGAATACCAGGAGAAGAGATAATTGCTAGCGGGGGCCTGTGGTTCACACGGTCAGTTGCGTTCTCCGGCGGGCCATAACTGCGACTGCATTGTTACTTCTCCTTTTTAGTTGGCGGTGCGGAGCGTAAGTGAGCTCCTTCCCGGCTAGGGTCGTCCGGGTCTAGGCTGCATCTACTTGTCCAATGTGCCGTATGTGTCCCTTATGTCGACGCCTCTTTTGACGAAGCGGTCGTTGGCTTCAACCGTCAACCGGTTTCTCACGTGTTCGGTGATGGTGCGCAATTTCGACTTACGCCCGCCCATGAAAAAGCAAACCACAGCGTGAAGTGAGAAGCTGCGATAATTCCCGAATGAAAGCATCTGTGCGATGGCTGCTGTTCGAATACAAAGGGCTAGAACTTGTCATTTTGTCGAAGCCGTTCAAGACCAAGAAGTTGGCAGAGAAGGCGCGTCTCAAATATCCCGACCGCGTCGCTAGAAAGATTGGAATCGGCGTGGTTCGGGTGCCAAACCTGCAGTGAAGCGGCACGGCGCAGCTAGTGCCCTGCTCGCAGACGGCGCAACTCCGGCTGTTGTACAGAGGCAGCTACGGCACAGTAACGCACTATCACGCTGGGATTGAACGGCCACGTAGTAAGGCGACCAGCAGCGCAGTGCAGTTGAGAATCGTTCGGCACGGATTGAACAGTACGAGGTGAACTGAATGTCAGAGCTTACGCGCATTTTGGCATCGAGATACGCCAAGCAATGGAGGATAGTCGATTGGACGTTGGGAATGTCTTTCGCAGCATTTCTAATCTTTCGATGGCAAGGCTATTTCCGAACACCTTTTGCAGCACCTGCTGATTGGTGCGGCATTGGGCTTCGTTCTTGGCTTCCTCTTTTCAAGGAACCCGAAGGCGAGAAG
Source organism: Acidobacteriota bacterium (assembly GCA_003224135.1). Lineage (GTDB taxonomy): Bacteria > Acidobacteriota > Terriglobia > Acidiferrales > UBA7541 > Acidiferrum. The sequence continues at coordinate 15,492 of QHYO01000086.1, forward strand.
CGCGGCAAGGTAGTTCAATTGTTAGAAAAACGGAAAATAAGTGGTGAAGAATCAATTGAATTGGTAGGTGCGGTGGGGGATCGAAACGACAAGCACTAAAATAAGGCTTTTGCCCTCAAAGCGTTGCAGTCGCCTACGTCAGCCAACCGGAACAAACGGAACAAGATGACTGACCTCTTGGTCCCGGACCATATGCAAAACAATCTAGTGCGTTGAATCGGCGTCCGAGGAGTCCGAGATTGCGTATAGAGCCCTTCACGGTAGCGGTCGCTGAGCAGGTCCTCTCAGATCTTAAGACACGCATTCGGAACACGCGTTGGCCTGATAGCGCACCTGGCCCTCCATGGTCGCAGGGGACGGATCTCGAATGGCTGCGGAATTTGATGGACTATTGGGCCGAGGAATTCGACTGGCGGGCTCAAGAGCAAAGACTCGGGGAACTCGCGCAGTTCCTCATTGAGATAGATGGCGTTCGGATCCACTTCGTCCATGTACGAGCGCGAGGCGGTCGTGGGATTCCGCTGATACTAACTCACGGTTGGCCCAGCGCGTTCTTCGAGTACCTTCCGCTCGTGCCACTACTCACGGATCCGGTCCGACACGGCATCGACGGCCCCGCATTCGACCTTGTCATCCCATCGCTACCGGGCTACGGTTTCTCAGAGCGCCCGAGGCGTGCCGGTGTGAATTATCGATATGTGTCGGCACTTTGGCACCGACTCATGACCGAACTCGAGTATGAGCGTTATGGGTCTGGCGGCGGCGACTTTGGCGCGGGTGTTGCCACGCTGATGGCACTCGACAGGCCAGATTCAATCATCGGAATCCACCTGACCAACCTGGAGCTTGCCCCTTACATTGGTCCAGGATCACGGGCGTTATCGCCCGCGGAAAAAGCGTATATCGGGACTTCCGACCTGTGGTGGCAATCTGAAGGCGGCTACAAAGCGATCCAATCAACAAGACCGCAGACACTCGGGTATTCACTCAACGACTCTCCAGCCGGACTGGCCGCATGGATTGCTGAGAAATGGAGATCTTGGAGTGACTGTCATGGCGACCTCGAAGGGCGCATTCCACGTGATTTTTTGCTGACGCTCCTCACTCTCTACTGGGTCACTGGAACAATCACGAGCTCCATGCGCGACTATTTCGACAACCGCTGGCACGGAATTACGCTTGGACCGGAAGACTTCGTCCGCTCGCCCACTGCCATCGCCAACTTCACCTCTCAGTTCGCCTTCGAAGGAGATGCACCGCGCGAGTGGGCTGAGCGCCTATATAACATCCAGCGGTGGACACCAATGGAGCGCGGTGGGCATTTCGCACCCACAGAAGAGCCAGTGGCTCTCGCCCGCGACATTGCAGCGTTTTTCGCAAGTTTGATTTAGGCGACAAAGGCGAGGTTTAGGATAACTGGCGACTATGGTCGGGCTGCCAACGCAGCCGAGGAGAAGCTTCATTGACAGTCAAGCGTATGTGGCAAATATAGCCGCGAAAGAAGTGGGTTCAGTCCAGGCATTCTACGGAGATGTACTGGGGCGGAATTGCGTTGGCGTGCTTGTGGAGTGCCGGCGTTTCTTGAACGAGTTGCTTTGATAGAGACTGGACTTCAAGGATCGCGCGATGGCAAGACGGAAGAAGCATACACCTGAGCAGGTGGTGAAGCTGCTCAGGCAGATCGAAGTGGCAGTGGCGAACGGGAAGACGACGTCGCAGGCTTGCAAGGAAGCGGAGATCACGGAGCAGACGTACTACCGCTGGCGCAAGGAGTACGGCGGTCTGCAGGTGGAACAGGCGCGGCGGCTGAAGGAGCTGGAGTCGGAGAGTGCGAAGCTGAAGCGGGTGAGTGAGTTGAGCCTGGAGAAGCTGGTGTTGAAGGACGTCGCCTCGGGAAGCCTCTTAGCCCTGAGCGTCGGCGTTGTGCGGTGCATCATGCTCAGGAACAGAGCTTGAGCCAGCGACGGGCGTGCCGGCTGGTGAACCAGCCACGCGGTACGCAGCGCTATCAAGCCACACAACGCGAAGATGCACTGACCCGGGCCGTCGTCGAGCTGGCCAGCCAGTACGGTCGCTACGGGTATCGCCGGATCGCGGCGTTGCTCAACCGCGATGGCTGGCAGGTCGGCAAGGACAGCGTGGAGCGCATCTGGCGACGCGAGGGGCTGAAGGTTCCGCAGCAGCGGAAGCCAAGCGGACGGCTGTGGGTGAACGGCGGATCGTGCGTTCGGCTGACCGTTGGGGACACGTAGGATAGAGTCAAGGGAAGTCGCTCGAGCAGTTAAGTCAGCTGATGAGATGGTGAAGGAAATGACAGTTCAAAGATTTGATCTCCCGTACTCGGAAGCGGCGGTCGAAGATCTTCGCCAGAGGCTGGTGCGGACGCGGTGGCCGGACCAGATTCCAGGTTCACACTGGGATTACGGGGTGAGTCTCGACTACATGA
>QHYO01000087.1 GCA_003224135.1 Acidobacteriota bacterium
GTTAGGACGGGCCTGGGTCGGTGTCAAGATGCCTCCTCAACGGGGACCATCCCGACATGGTCGGCACAAGGTATACGAATGCCCCTACGAAGAGGCTACGAGCACAACTTTCCCGAACTGTTCGCCTTTTTCAAGGTAGGTGTGCGCCGCGGCGCATTCCGCGAGCGGGAATGTGCGATCAACGACGGGCTTCAATCGTCCCGCCGCGACCAGCTTCAGCACCGTCGCGAATTCCGACTTCGTTCCCATGTACGAGCCGAGAATGGAAAGCTGGCGGCTGAACAAGAATCGTAGATCGATCTTCGCGTCGTAGCCAGTCGTCGCGCCGCAAGTCACAAGGCGCCCTCCCCGCGCCAGACTTGCAACGCTGTCGTCCCAAGTCGCGGTACCAACGTGTTCAAACACCACGTCCACACCTCGTTTTCCGGTCAGTCGGCGAACTTCGTCCTTGATGCGTAGCGTTTTGTGATTGATGCAATCATCGGCGCCAAGTTCCTTTGCTTTTGCGAGCTTGGCATCATTGCCCCCGGTAGCGATGACCCGGCAGCCAAACATTTTTGCAATTTGTATTGCCGCGGAGCCGACGCCGCTTCCTGCACCAAGGATCAGCACCTCTTCCGCTGGCCGCAGCCGCGCGCGCGTGAGCAGCATGTGCCAAGCGGTCTGGAAAACGAGCGGAACTGCCGCGGCCTGTTCGAAGGATAAATTTTCGGGATATGGAAAACAGTTGACCTCTGGGCAGCGGACAAATTCGGCACACCCTCCGTTGACTAGATAGCCCAGATTTGTAAACTGAGGGCAATAGTTGTCGAAGCCAGCGAGACAAGCAGCGCATTTTCCGCAGGTCACGCCCGGAGCAAGCAAAATCCTTTGTCCCGGCTTAACGGTCGTGACGTTTGGCCCAATCTTCGCGACGACTCCCGCAATATCGCTGCCTGGAATGTGCGGCAACGGAATCGGTACGCCCGGCAGTCCGCCTCGAACCAAAAGATCGAGGTGATTCAGTGCACAAGCGTGCACGCGAACCAGCACTTCGCCTGACCGAAGCCCCGGCTCCGGCGCATCTGTGTAGCGCAAAACTTCCGGCCCGCCGTGCTTGTCAAAGACAACTGCCTTCATTGACTGCTCCATTTGCCCAAGGTCGCGCCCAAACATGCCTATGGTATTTTGCGCCTGAGCCGCCTGTCCAATTCCGAAGTGCCGCGCGAGCACACGTTGCGTTGACAGGATTCAAGGCGGGCTTTACGCTGAAATCGGTAACCCATGGATCTTTTCGAAGAAATCGTGAGAATGCGGAAGGCGGGCCTGCGCGGCGCGCTTGCGACGATTGTGCACACGAACGGCTCGATTCCTAGCTACGAAAGTTCACGGATGCTGGTTCGTGAAGACGGATCGATCGCCGGAACGATTGGCGGGGGATGCGTTGAGGCCGACGTCTGGGCGGCAGCGAAAGATGTGCTGGCCAAGGAAACGCCGCGCAAGATGGTCTTCCAATTAAACAACGAAGCCAGCTACGACAACGGTTTGATCTGCGGGGGCACGCTGGAAGTTTTCGTGGAGCCGATTCTCCCCCAACCCGTCGCTTACCTGTTCGGTGGCGGGCACATTTCGACGGCGCTGGCGAAATCAGCAAGCGCGGCGGGATTTGGAATCGTCGTGGTTGACGATCGTGAACAGTTTGCGAACAAAGACCGTTTCCCGATGGCGCACGACCTCTTTGCGAGCTACGACGACGCGTTCCAGCGAATTCAGCCCAATGCTTCGTCCTATCTTGTGATCGTCACGCGCGGGCATCGCGACGACATGCGCGTGCTCGCATGGGCCGTAAGGACACCTGCGCGCTATGTCGGCATGATCGGAAGCCGGCGCAAAGTCCTTTCCGTCTATCAGGCGCTCGAAAAGGAAGGCTACGCCCCTGACGAGTTCTCTCGCGTGTATGCGCCGATGGGATTGGAAATTGGCGCGCTGTCTCCTGAAGAGATCGCCATCAGCATCACCGCAGAGTTGGTTGCCGTGCGCCGCAACGCACAAACCGCGCAACACAAAAAA
>QHYO01000543.1 GCA_003224135.1 Acidobacteriota bacterium
GCGAAATTGTTCGACAGCAAAACCGCGCTGGCGTCGCGCGTACTTCCAGAAAAGCTCCACAACAAATTCTGCGAGCTGATGTGCCGATAGTAGATTTGGCCGCTTACTTCCGTAGTGTCCGCGTCCTGCCGCTGGCCTGCCGTTTGCTGAATGCGCTCATTCGGCAAGGTGTGGCGCGCTTCGCTTCGAGAAATCGTGAACCGCAAGCGGTCACGTTCTGAAAAATCCCGCTCATACGCAACGGAAAAGCCGTTTCCATTTCCCGCATTCGTGAAATTATCCAGAACCGGAGGATCGAGATACCGCCCGCTATGAAATCCCTGACCGCTCGCTTCAAAGTGATTCTTGCCGCTGGAATATCCAATTTCGCCCGCGCCGCTGACCGAATCGAAGCTGCCGCCTCCCGTTTCAAAGCGTCCGTGTAATCCCACTGGCGGATTTTTTTCGGTCATCAACTCGATTACTCCGCCAAGCTTGCGCCCGTACTCCGCTGCATATCCGGCGGTCATCACGCGCATTGATTCCACGTCGCCGGCATCGAGCGGCGGTGCAAAAGCCGGCGAACGGTTTTGCGTCAGCGGCATTCCGTCCAGCACATACTGCACTTGATATTCGGAGCCGCGCGGATGCAGGGCTCCATTTGCTTCATAAAGCCAGCCGGGCTGATCGTTCACCGCGTCAGAAAGATCGCGCCCCTGTTGCGCGGCTTCGTGTTCGCGCAGTGTCTCCCCGCTTAACGAATAGATCGTTCCGGTTTCCGACGGATCAAGGAGCGTCGCTGCATCGGTGACCTCAACTTTCGTGTTTACAGGCGCCATCCCGAGCACCACGGCAATACGTACCGGCACTTCGCTGCGTACTTCGAGCAAACCTGTCCATGCGGCGAACCCCTCCGCGCTCACGGTCAAACGGTAGACGCCAAACGCCAGCTCCTGCGCGAGATACTTTCCGTCCGCGCCGATCGCAAATTCTTTTTTCACCTGGTTTGATTCGCTGACGATTTCTCCGGTGGCTGCAGTGCTGCGGCCCTGAGGATCTTTCACCTCGATTTGCAACTCGCCGCGTTCGCGCTGCGCCCGCGCCGGGCTTACTAAGGCCATCAGCGCGCTTGCGGAAAGCATTGCGACAAGGCACTGCCGCCAGGTCAGACAGAACATTTCGGGATTCTCACGCCGTTTTCCATGGACTCCCCAAACTACCACACGCTCGCTGTCCTTCAGGGTCCGGAATATCTGCTGTTTCGAAAACGCCGCGTTAGGAAAGAAAAGTTTACAGAATTTGAGGGACGCGCTCTTGCTGCAGTTCCTTCAATCGCTCACAATGCCAAGGCCCGACAACTCCTGGGCCAACAATTCTGAGGCCTAAAAAGGGCGCAAACTTTTCATGTCCACCCGGCCCAGCTCTGCTCTGTTGCGATTCTCCGGCGTGGCGTTCGGCTAGAGAACCATTCCATCTGAAGAGGTTGACGCGGCCTTTGGCATGCCAACCGGGAAGCTGCGCCATCGTGCAGGAATCATTTCGCTGGCACACGCGGACGCCAACGAATCGGAAGTAACGTTGGCCGCGAAAGCCGCGAGAGAAGTCCTGGAGAACTCGGGTGTTTCGTCTAGCGCGATCGACTGGATCATCGCTGCCAGCGAAACACATCACGCCTTTCCATCGTTCGCGGCACAGATGCATCTCGCGATCGGCGCGCGCGGGAAGTGCGGGGCGCTTGACGTCGGTGGTGCGTGTCTTGGGTTACTACACGCACTTGCCGTTGCGAAGTCATTTGTGGAGTCCGGGCAATCCCGGGCGGTGCTTGTCGTTACGGCGGATGTTCATTCTCGCGCGCTCATACCAGGGCGTGTGGTGGGTGAATTTGGCGGACTTTTTGGCGATGGCGCATCCGCTTTTCTAGTGCAGTGCCAACCGCCTCGCCCGGCCGAAGACAGTTTTTCGTTGCGGGAATTCTTTTTTGGGTGTGCTTCGCAACTTCAGGCTGCGATTCAGGTTTCAGCAGAGCCAGGCGATCGATTAAAGGTGGTTTTCGATGGCGACGCTCTTTCCCGGGCGGCTACGGCGCGTCTGGATCAATGTATTTCGGAACTCGAACGAGTCAGCGGCATCCCACGCACGGAGGTAGCAGCGTTCGCGACGCATCAGCCTAACCCACGACTTGTCGCGTTGCTTGCGAAAAAATCTAGAGTGTCGCTTGAACGGTTTCCTCCGGTCGCGGCGATTCGCGGCAATCTTGGTTCAACCACATGCGCAGCCGCGCTTCACAGCGCGCTTGAGGCATTTCGTATAGGTACAACGCCATCACGAGCCCCGATTTTTCTGGCTTCGCTTGGCCCGGGCCTTCTTTACGGAGGCGGATGGCTTGCTCCTGAATGATTCTTCCAAACGCGCTGCTCCAGCGAAAAATGATATTTCCCGCGCCTACGTGACCCATGGCTTCGACGCAGTTTCCAATTTGATTGTGTAATGTCACGCGGAGAATTCTCTGTTAGGCATCCTCCCTAGGGCACTGGTTCCAATTCGAAACCGCCTCTGATCATTCTCGACTCTTTACTTCGTTGCGGGTTTGCGTCATTACTTCTTCTGCTGCCGATGAACTCTTTCCCCATCCGCGGCGTCTTGCCTATGTACAAGGAGAGCCGAGCCATTACCGCTCGCCTGAACCAGACCGTGCAGGAGTGGGTCCTGACGCATCCCGGAGGAGAGCCCGAGGCTGCCGCCGCGCGCAGACGAGCGCGCACAGAAGCGGCGGGCGCCGCACATCGCGAATGGGAATCGTTGCTTGCGGAAAACGCTCCTTTGGCGTTTCGCGTTGCGCGCGGGGTCTTGCGCAATGATGCCGATGCGGAAGATATCGCTCAGGAGGCCTTGCTTCGCGCATACCGGCGGTTTGAACGATTGCGCGAACGGACGCGTTTTCGTGCATGGCTTGTTCGCATCAGTTTTCGGCTCGCGCTCGATCGTTTGCGCTCCACAAAACGCAGGCAGCAACGGGAGGCGCAATGGGTCTTTGAAAATTCGCGCAACTCGCGACACAGCGGCGAGACTTCGGAGTTTCAGCGGCAGTTTGATCGCGCGCTTGATGAATTGCCGGAAAAGCAGCGGCTTGTGTTGCTGCTCGCAGCGATGGAAGGCTATTCGCTTGAGGAAGTTTCCGTGCTCCTGGCGGTACCGGTGGGCACGGTGAAGTCACGGCTCTTTTTTGCAAGAAAAACTCTCGCGGAGAAACTGAGATGTTTTGTGAGTCCTATCGAAAGGTGCTGATGGAAGCCGCCGGCTCTGGCGAAGCGTTGCCGCGCGAGCTGGAAGAGCATGTGGCCGGATGCGAACACTGCCACGCGGCATTTGCGGACGAGCAGGCGTTGTTCCGCTCAATTGACGGTGCGTTACAGGCCGCCGCTAATGCTGAGATTCCTGGCTCCCTCTTGCCGCGTGTGCGCATGCAAGTCGCGTCGGACTCAACAAAAGCAAATAGGCGTGTCCCGGTTTTAGCATTCGTGACGGGAGGCCTGGTTATCGGAGCGATCGTGCTTTCGTCGTCGTCCCTTCGGCACTCGGCGGTTTCTCGCTCGACAGGGAAGGAGCCTGCTGCTCGTTCCATCCAATCCGCCGTAAGCCGCGAACCGACCGGATTATCCATCCAGACTTCGTTGATCCAGGTTTCACCTTCGTCTGAGCGGCTCGTATCACGGCGAGAGCGCTTGGTTGTCGATCGAGTGGCACAGCGTTCCGAACCGGAAGTACTTGTGTCGTCCGAAGAAGCAGCGGGGCTACGGCGCTATGCCGATCTCCTGCGGGCGAAATCGCATGAGACTTCAAATCATACTGCCGCTATAAGTGACGCGCCGTTTGAAATCAAGCCGCTCGAGATAGCAGAGCTGGGCCTGCGACAGTTGACCATACAACCTTTGGAAGGCAGTGAATCCGACTGAGCTTTTGCTCAATAAAGTCCACGAAGGGAAGGAAGCTTCTGATGAAAAAGAATGCCGTAATGTTTCTTGCGTTCCTGGTCATCCTGGCTGTGGCTGCGGCAGCGCAGGATAACTCGAAGAGTACCGGTGGGCAAAAGCCTGACGATCATACTCCTGCGGTGACGCCTCTTCGGGTTCAGGTGGTCTTCACCGAATACGACGGCGAAAAGAAAGTTTCAAATTTGCCGTACTTGTTCAGCGTGAACGCTGACGAGCGGCGGGCGCGCCCGAGTTCTCAACTGCGTAGTGGAGCTCGCATCCCGATCACTACCGGCAAGGATCAATTCACATACATTGACATCGGGACGAACATCGACTGTTCGGCAGCCCTTCAGGAGGACGGACGTTACAAGTTGCAGATGGCCTTGGAGCGGAGCTCGATCTCGCCTGAGGCTGCTTCAGGAAATACTAACCCTGTTGTGCGCACATTCAGGATTGACATGAACCCGGTGTTGAAAGATGGCCAGTCGGTGGAAAGTATTGTGTCGACCGATCCATTAAACGGGCACGTGTATCACGTCACTGTGACGCTCAACCTCGCCAAATAGCGCGAAGAAATTGTCAGGCGGCTTTGCCAAGAATTCTGCTGAATGTCGCTCCCAGATTGGGGCTTGAGAATCGATAGCCGACTTTCAGAAGCGAGTTCGGTACTACGCGCTGGCTTGCGAGGAGCAGTGCGTCCGCCATTTCTCCCATCGTCAATCGCAGCCCGAAGGCGGGAGCAGGGAAGAACGCTGGGCGATGCATCGCGCGCGCTAATTGTTTCGCGAACTCCGCATTCGTGACCGGTTCGGGCGCCGCGACGTTCACTGCCCCGCGCAATTCGCGATTGTTTATGGCGAAGCGAACGATCTCAACGACGTCTTCGAGAGCGACCCACGACATCCATTGCTTGCCGCTGCCGACTCTGCCGCCAACACCGAGCTTGAACGGAAGCATCATCTTCGGCAACGCGCCACCGTTTTTTGCCAAAATAATTCCAAAGCGCGTTATCACAACCCGCGTACGAAATTCTTCAGCGCGCAACGCTTCGGCCTCCCAATTTTTCGAAATGCCCGCCAAAAAATCATTTCCCGGCGCGCTCTCCTCGGTTAGGACTTCGTCTCCGCGGTTTCCGTAAAATCCAATCGCCGAGGCGCTTACCATCACATCCGGCTTCGCGTTCATTTTCCCGAGGGCGGTCACGAGCGCGCGCGTCGCCTC
>QHYO01000544.1 GCA_003224135.1 Acidobacteriota bacterium
TTGCTCTCGTCATCGCCGTCGAAATTCTTGGCGTGCGCTCGCTCGCCTTTGCTACCGGCTCGTATCTCTCGATTGCCACCACCGGCGCGATGTTCGCGGGTGGGTTGGTCCGTCTGCTCGTCGAAGCTACCACCAAGAAAAAAGACGAAAGCGAAGCCAGCCCCGGAGCTCTCTACTCCTCCGGACTCATCGCCGCCGGAGGTGTCTTCGGACTTCTAGGCATCATCATCAATCTCTTCCAGGACCCGGAAATTTCCAACAACGTGCCGCACTGGCTCACCGCAACGCTGCGTCTGCCATGGCGCCCCGACCTCTTCGCTTTCGGACCAAAGATTCTGGGACCATTGGCTACCAACAATCTCTTCGGCGTCTTCATGTTTCTGATGCTCGCCGCCTCGCTCTTCTACTTCGCCCGCAAAAAACTCGAGTAGCGGAAGGAAAACCGTTCAAGGCCCGAAAGTATAAGAGTACAAAAGTGAAACCAGCCGCGGTGTCGATCCGCCGCTTGTACTCTGGCACTCTTGTAGCCTGTTACTCTTGTACGCGATCCTTTACTTCCGGCTCTTTTCACTCGTAAACTTATTTGAGTATGGCTCCACGCTCCGGCGTCCGGAACTACCGTTTCAGCTTCGACTTCTACATCACTCCGGGTGTGCAACTTCTCGTCATCGCCAACTTCGCAGTTTTTTTCCTGCAGCTCTTCATCCATTATTTTCGCGGCGCTTTTCCCGAACATCAGTTTGAAATGTGGTTCGGGCTGGTTCCGAGCGGCGTAATTCCTGGTCTCCGCGTCTGGCAGCCGCTTACATACCTCTTCCTGCACAGCGTCGATAACGTCTGGCACATCCTGGTCAATATGCTCATGCTGTGGATGTTTGGCCGCGAGCTCGAACTCGTCTGGGGACGAAACCGTTTTCTTCGCTACTACTTTCTGACTGGCGTTGGAGCGGGCATTTTGAACGTCATCGTTCGCACCGTTCCTACCCTCTGGGGCAAGCCGGCCTACGACATCCCTACCATCGGAGCCTCCGGCGCCATCTTCGGAATCATGATCGCCTGCGCGATTCTGTTCCCCGACCGCCGCGTTTTTCTCTTTCCCATTCCGATTGCACTGCGCCTTCGCACCGTTGTCGCGATCATGGCCGCGCTGACCTTTCTCGGCACTTTCGGCCTCGGTGACGACAAAGTCAGCCACCTTTGTCATCTCGGCGGCATGCTCATCGGCTATCTCTACCTTCGCCGCGATTCCTACCTCTTCCGTCTCCGCAATGAAGTCTCCGACTGGAAATATCAGCGCAATCGCAAAAAATTTGACGTGTACATCAACAAACACAAAGGCGAACCGCCGTCCCGCCCCGACCGCTGGGTCAACTAGGTCGCTGTATTTTATTTTTCCCGTGATTCTCTCGCCGCTGTAGCTTTATCCCGCCGTTCCGATTTTTAGCGCGATTCATTCACGAGGACCGCCAGCCGTTCGGCGGCTAGCGTTCTCCAAAGCTTTGTCAAGGCGCTCCAACTGGTCGCGCAGGTCGCTCCAGTCTAACCTCTTCCGCTCGAAGTTGTTGCTCGGCCTCTCTATTTCTCGCGTTTGCCGTTGTTGTTCTTCGCTCTCCAGCAATTCTAGCCGTGTCTTGAGTTGGCGAACCCGGTCCTCAAGCTCTTTCCGTTGCGTTGCAGGATTCTCGGTGTTGTTTATGAAATCTTCCGTCTGCTTTACATCGCTGGCCACATGCTTCCGTTCATCT
>QHYO01000545.1 GCA_003224135.1 Acidobacteriota bacterium
GGAAAGCGCAGCGCAGGATCGACACACAAGGTTTGTGCATCGCTTTTCCCGTCGATAAGGCAGGGATATCCGTCGCAGGTGTCACAACGGATGCATTTGCTTGACTGCGGATTCTTTTCATCGATCTGCAGTCCCAGTGGAGTATGAAATGGCCTTAGACCCAGCCGCTCGAAGTCGTCGCTGAGGGCCTGAATGCGCGGCTCGTGACTGATCGCCGGGTGCGGATAAGGACCGCTTGCTGCGGGCTCGGTCGGATCTTCGCCGCGCTGGCCGTGGACATGATAAAGCCGTTCGGCTTCGAGATAGTACGGCTCAAGCTCATCGTAGGAGATCGGCCAGGCAGGTGAGATGCCGCCGAAATGTTTGATCTCGCCGAAGTCCTCTCTGCGCAAGCGGAAGAGCGCCGCACCATAGAATTTGGTATTTCCGCCGACGTAGTAGTTCGTGTGCGGGTGCAAGGGCTTTCCATTCCTGTCTCGCCATTCTTCTTTCGTCTGATACTTGCCTTCAACATTGACCGCGCGCGAATCCCAGTTCGCCTTCTCGCGAGGAACATAATCGCCGCGTTCCAGAATGAGAATGCTTTTCCCCGTGGACGCCAGGCTGTAAACGAGGGTTCCGCCGCCTGCGCCGGTTCCCATGATGATTACGTCGTAGTGTTTGTCGGTGTTCATAGTGTTTCTCTCGCTTTTGCAACTTTTCTGAAGCCCAGAAAGCCTCAAACTTTTTTCAGTTCCATATAGCGGCAGCGGAAGATGCAGCGCTGGTCGTTGTCATGATGAAATTTTGCGCAGTACACCGCACGAGCAGAACCGGCGCGCAAATAAATCTCCGCGGCCATCAGCATCGCGATCGGAGGAGCTGTGAAATAGATCCAAAGCGCATGAAATGCATGTGCCGGTATTGCCGATCCCAGCGTTCTTGCTGGATTCATGCTCATTCCGGAGAACGGAGCTTCGAGCGTGATATAGGTGGCCACAAGGCTTGCCGCGAAATACGGCGTCAGCCGCGAAATGCTCTGATGGTTCGCCACGATGAGAACGGTGAGAGCGAGCACAAACGAAATCAGGAATTCCGCGACGAAGGCGGCAAGAATTCCCCGCATTCCGGGTTGCGTTGCGGCGAAGTTGACTTTGGGATGAGCGAGAAACGGACCTAACCACAGGAGGGAAACCAGAACGCCGCCAAGACCTCCAGCAAATTGCGACACCGTATAGAAGACGGCATCCCAGGCTTCCACTTTTCCCAGCCGAAAGAACATCAGAGTAACGGCAGGATTCATGTGCGCGCCGGATCTTTTTCCCCAGCTGGAATGAATCAACGCAAGCAAGGTCAGCCCCATAGCCAATCCCGTGATCAACCGGCGCATGGAAGGACTAGGCACAAAGTGACCCAGCGGCGAAGATGGGTGCTCAAGAACAGCGGTAACTACGCAGGCCGAAATCATGAATAAACCAAGTTCCGCGCCTTCCATCAGAAATTCCGGCCAGTGCGCCTTGACCGCGAAAACCGCAGACCGGTGCGTTCGGCTCGCAGCAGTCCGTTTCCCCACAGCTTGACGTGAGGCTACAATCGGTTCGGCAGGCTTCGCGATGGAGCTTTCCGTCATACGGGATGGGATACGGAGAGCAGCGAGAAGTGACAGAAATCCACAAATGATTTGGTACGTACCGTATCGCGAGAAAAGTCGAAGAAAGGTGCGACCAAATCACGTGAAGCGCATCCGATAGCCATCGTTCGAAGCAGGTTTCTGGGCCCAGGTTTTGTCGCAGGTCCAATACAAACTCAGAATGCGTTAGCGGTAGTAACTTTTCCTGGGTTCAAGACTCTAACGTTCATCGTTTCTTGAAGTTGAGTGGATTCAGTCCCAATGAGTGCACCAAAATTGAATCTCGAAAAAAGCGAAGCCGAATTGATCGGGATGAGCTGCGCCGGCGATCGAGACGCGTTCTATTGCCTGGTGCAGCCCTGCGAACGCGGAGTCTTTAGCGCTGCGATGGCGATTTTGAACAATGCCGCAGACGCGGAAGAAGTAGTGCAAGAAGCGGTGCTAAAGGCCTTGGCTGCTCTGCCGCGCTTTCGCGGCGAAGCCAAGTTCAGCACTTGGCTCATACAAATCACCATAAACGAAGCGCGGCTCAAACGGCGCAAGGATCGCAGGCA
>QHYO01000546.1 GCA_003224135.1 Acidobacteriota bacterium
ATCCCGGCGACGGGTAAGGTCAAATACTATAATTTGAATGAACTACCGCGTCCCGCCGTCTTGCAAACTGGCAGAGCGACTACGCAGTTGCTCATCCTCTTATATGGTCCTTGCCCTCGATTACTACGGTGAAGCAAGACTCTCAGGAACTCGTGTCAAAGGTGGAGACGCCGGGCTTTAAACAAATGAAGATAGACGAAGAGGAATTATGAAAATTAAGGAACGCATGATGGCTCTTCCATTGGATAATGCAGTCGAGATCGCTGCCAGCAGGGAAGAACTCGCGGCGAGGAACGCAGGCCACAAGAATCGGGGCGAAGGCGCGTGATTTGCCACTCCGGGCCAGAAGCCAAGCGCGATGGCAGAGGTGCAAACGCAATCACGAAGGCAACGGTTGGGAGTTTCATCAGAGGCGCCGTAGCCTTATAAGCGTTTCGATGTGATAGGTCTGGGGGAAGAGGTCGAAGAAATCCATGGACTGAATTTCATAACGGTGCGCAGTCGCAGTGACTTCTGCGGGCTTGCGTGGCGTTTGCATCAAGACCGCCAGGTCGCGAGCGAGCGTAGACGGATCACAGGAAAGGTACGCAATTTCCTTTGGTCCGAGGTCGGCAAGTTTCTGCGCTGAGGCTTGTCCGAGGCCTGCGCGTGGCGGATCGAGGACCACAAAGTCAGGGGCCTCGCTGGCGGTCTTCAGGAATTCCTCGATTTGTACATGCTGCGAGACAATCGTCGTGTCTGCCGTGTCAGCATTTTCGCGAAGATTGCGTGTGGCGGAGAGATTGGCGTCGACGCTCACGACGCGCTCAAAAGCCTTCGTCAACGGAAGCGTGAAAAAACCGACGCCGGCGTACAGGTCCAGCGCGAGGTCGCCTTTAGCGCCCGCAATTACCGTCCGAAGCAGATTCTCCACGAGAAAGCGATTCACCTGGAAAAACGAAAGATGACTGACGCGGAATTGGTAGCCCCCAGCTTCCTGGATCAAGTATCCGGGGCCGGAAAGTTCGAAGCGGTTCTTCTTTTGATCGAGAAGCAGCAGGCTGTGGAGAGCCGGCACCGTGCCATGAAAGAGCTTCGTGAGCTCGGCAACTGGTTTAGGAAATTCCTTGAAGGCGATATTGAGCGCGACCTTGGAATCGGACGAATCGACGAAGGCTTCGATTTCCAGCGCCTCAGAGGGCAGAGAACCATCGCGCGCGATTTCCTGGAGTCGCGCGAAGGTGTCGGCGAGTGCGGGCGAGAGCACGTCGCAATGATCGATCGGAACGATGGCGTTGCTTTCCGGCAAATAGTAGCCGAGAGCGCGCGGATTCGCGTTGCGAACGGCCCATTGTGCGCGATTGCGATAGTGCAGCGGTTCGGCGGTATGCGGTGTGATGTCACCAGTCCAGTTGACACCGCCCATACGCGAGAGAGTCTCGCGCAGAATTTCGATTTTGAGCGCCACCTGTGACTCGTACGAGACATGCTGGTAGTGACAGCCGCCGCAGGTGCCGAAGTGCGGGCACACGGGCTTGGTGCGTGCTGCGCCCTCTTTCAAAATTTCGAGCGGCTTCGCCCAGACGAGTTTCTTTTTCCGTGAGGTGACCTCGGCGCGGATCTCTTCGTTGGGCAGAACGTATGGAACAAAGACAGTGTTTCCCTCCGCATGTCCCAGGCCGTCACCACCGTATACTAGCTTCTCAATCAATAACTGTAGTTCATCTGACATAGATTTCCCTTGTTCTCCATGAATCGCACGAAAACACAAATCTCTGAGGCTGTCGCTTCGGTGCGCCGGTTGTGTGGCGGCTTTACGAAAGATAGAAGAGACTCAAACGCGGAACGCGAAATTCCTCGAGCAGCCTTTTTTGCAGATACTGTTTTTCCACCAGCGCCAGTTGTTCCGCTTTCATTTTGCGCCGGTAAGCGGCCAGCGCGCTGTCCATCTCGCGGCGCAACCGCAGCAGCACATCTTCACTAGCGTGCAGCAACAGGCCCGCATGGATGCGCTCATCGAGCAACGTCAACCGGCGTTCGAGATCTTCGACGTCGAGGGCTCCGGGCGACTCGAGCACGACGGTGCAAGTTTCCAGCCCACGAAGTGCCTCTTTCCATAGTGTCACGAGTCCAGGGTTTTCTGCGTGTGCTTTCGCTGCGGCGCCTAGCATCTCCGTGTTGCGATCGAAATACCTGCGAAGCTCGTGGCGGTCGAATGGGGCCGGCTCCGGCGCCCGGTCAGCCGGGGTCTTGCCTGCAGCCGCCTCTTGCGCCTCTTGTGCAGCGTCGAGCACCGCGTCGGTACAATACGCCAGACTCTTGAGCGGCTTGCCGGCACCGCGACGAGAGCGGCTATAGCTTTCAAACGCCCTATCAATTCCCTTGAAAGCGGCCTCGAGCGGCACGCCCGCTTTCTGCCAGGTTTCCATGATTGCCCAATCGAGCGGTGACACCAGCAGGTGGGAGCCGCGCTTCTTCCAGAAATATTCTTCAATTTCCGTGAAGTAGGTGAAAGAGTTCCACGCGTCCATCGCCCGCCTACCGGGCAGCCTTGGGCTCGAGCTTTTTCGCCGTTTCCGTGATCTGATTTTTGTCCCAGATGAGACGTAAACCCTCGAGCGTGAGAAATTCGTCCGTGCTCTCGATATGTTTCGAACCTTTGGCGACCAGCTTTGCTTGTCCGCCAGTTGCAACTACTTTTGGTTTGCCGCCTAGTTCCGCTTTTATGCGTGCGAGCATGCCATCGACCATGTCCACTGCTCCGTAGTACAGACCAGCCTGCATGTGCGTAACTGTATTGGTACCGATGACTTTTCGAGGATCCTTGATTTCGACGCGGGGAAGTTTTGCGGCCCGCGCGAAAAGCGCTTCAGAGGAAATTCCGAGGCCTGGTGCGATCACCCCACCGAGATATTCGCCCTTGGCGGAGATCGCGTCGAAGGTAATGGCGGTTCCGAAGTCGACGACAATGCACGGGCCGCCGTACTTGTGAAACGCAGCCACTCCATTGACGATGCGATCTGCTCCGACCTCGAGCGGATTGTCCACCAGAACCGCCATTCCCGTCTTCACCCCTGCTTCGACGAACATCGCCTTCTGCCCAAAATAAACCTTGGAAAGTTCGGACAGTGTCCAGTTCATCGGTGGAACGACTGAACTGATAATCACGCCGTGAACTTCTTTTGGGTCGAGTTCCTTCAACGTGAAAAGGTTGCGGGTCAGAACGCCGTATTCGTCCACAGT
>QHYO01000078.1:0-2327 GCA_003224135.1 Acidobacteriota bacterium
GCCAAGGGTGCTCGTCACCACCCCGAAGTTGGGCGACACCTGAGTCGTATTCGGTGCGGCAAACTGCGGGTGGTTGAACAAGTTGAAGATCTCCGAGCGGAACTCCACGTTCATCCGTTCGCCCGGCCCGAAGGTCGTTCTCTTGAAGATGGCAAAGTCGAAGTTCTTCACGCCATCCTGCCGAAGCGTTGGATCCACACGTGATTCATTGCCGAAGCCCCATTGCGGGGGTGGTGTGAAGCATGCCGTGTTGAACCACTGATTTAGCCGTGATACATCCGCGGGTTTGTCCTTATTACAACCTTCCACTACGTTGGGCCTCAAAGTTCCAATTCCAAGCCCCAACGCCGAGAGTAGAGTTGAACTCCCATAAGTAATCTTCAGGGGGAAGCCGCGCTGGAAGGTCGTGACACCATCGACGCCCCATCCTGAAACGAGCTTGTCGCCAACTCCGCTCACGCTGCCCAGGAACTTTCTACCCCGGCCGAAAGGCAGATCAAGCACGTAGCTGATCACAAGGCGCTGCGACGCATCTTGGGAGGCCAGGGACCGCTCTGCCTTCAGGTTGTCCCAATCCTGAACTTGTCCCACGCCCCCGGTGCCAGATCCCTCAAGCCAGGACGTGAGAGAGTCCGTGGTAGCGAGGAGCTTTGCGTTGGTATAGGCCACCAGCAGTGTGCCGCCGCCACTGAAGCGCCTCACGGCGGTTGCCTGCAGAGAGTGGTAGTTGCTGCCGCAGCAACCTTGCCCGTTGAGGTTCAGGCCCGTGTATTGCGGGAACGGCCGAGCAAGCTGGCCTTGCTTAAGGTTTCCGGGTGCCAAGCTTCCGGAAAGAGCTGGGCTGAAGGGATAGTTTGCCGCAGAGACGACCTGAGCAATCGTGGGCTGTAGGCCCTGAGCAGCTTGCGCGGCGGCCGCCGCAATGAAGCTATCTGGGATCTGGTTTATGTTCGTGTTGAACTGCGGTAGGTGCACACCATGCGCTCCAGCGTAAGCCACATCGACGAAGAAACCCGCCGGCAGTTCGCGTTGAAGATCCAAATTCCATTGCTGTACGGACCCATTCTTCTGGACTGTAAACCCTGTTGCTGAAAAACTTTGCAAACCGAGAGCGTATCCCGATGCCGAAGGTTGAGGGTTTCGGCCGGGTGGGACGACCAGCGTGGCGCCGAACGGACCGGGAGTCGCGCACGTGAGGACACCACCAGCTAAGGTACAGTTGCTGTCGTGCAAGGGTTGACGCCAAAGGATACGAAGTTGGGAATAAAGAATATTCCGTACCCGGCACGGATCACAGTCTTCTGGTCAAGACTATAGGCTACGCCCAGACGCGGCATAATATTTTTCGTGTCAAGCGGCAGATTGTTTCTGCCACCGTTCGCGCCGGTCTTGACTAGGAACAGGTCCCCGGAACAGGGACTTCCTGCGCTCCCGCCGCATCCTGTAACCGTCAGATTCGCCACGCTTGGATTGAAGTAGGTCAACCTGTCGAAGCGCTCCGACCATGGGCCTTGAAGGTCATATCGAAGCCCCAGATTCAGGGTCAGCTTATTGCTTACTTTCCAGGTGTCCCCGAGATATACAGCCCGATAGAACTGCTTCCCGGCAACCGGGCCAGAGATATTTACAGCGCCCGATGTTTGGTTGCCCAAGGGGGAGCCAATCCCCAAGCCATAGCCCAAAATGAAGTCGGCGAAATCGACCCCGGTTCCAGGCGTACCAGCGCCCGCTGCCTTATCTTGCGTCCAGAACCCATTGAAGGAAATAAGACCTCCTCCGGTGTTGGTCTGCAAATAGTTGTCATATGACAATGTAAACTGCGCGCCCGCGACGAGGGTGTGCCGCCCGCGGATCATCGTGAGTCGCGGGGAGAAGTTGTATTGTGTGTCTTTGTCTGAAATTGCACTCTGTCCCTGGCTGCAAGTAATCGTAGGATCGGAGATGCCGAAACAGGGCGTTAGGGGGGTTCGCTCTATGTCGGGGACTGCGCCATTGTACGCCGCCGGAAAACCTTCCTTCGTAACGTCGAACCCGGCATTGACCGGTACACGGAGGTAGCGGAAACGGCTGGCGCTGACATTGATGTCGGCTGTTGTCGTCGGATTAAAAATGTAGTTGTAACCGATCGCTAAGGCATGGGTGTGATAGGTCTCGGCACAGCGATCCTGGCAGAGGCCCGTGCCGAAAGGATCTCGCGGCAGGTCTGCCAGCTTCCAATAACTGTAGCGGCCAAAGATGCGGCTTTTATTGTTAATAATGTAGTCCATGCGGGGAACGTATTCGTCGCTATCACCGCCCAGACCGGTTGCCTTTACGAAGTTGTTGCG
>QHYO01000078.1:2525-6642 GCA_003224135.1 Acidobacteriota bacterium
GTTTCCCGATAGGCCGGAGCCACGTTCTGCAAGGGTCGGAACCGTGGTCGTGAACACGGTCCCCTGGCGCAAGCGGAAACTTTCCCAACTGAAAAAGACGAAAAGCTTCTCTTTAATCGGAGCGCCACCCAAGGTTGCTCCGTACTGATTCTGAGTGAACGGCGAGCGGGGGATCCCGGCCTTGTTGGCAAAAAACTGGTTTGCGTTCAAAACTTTGTTGCGGAGGAACTCGTACGCAGAACCGTGCCATTCGTTGCTTCCCGATTTGGTGCTCAGGTTGATGACTCCCCCGGAGAACTTGCCCCAATCCGGCCCGAGATTGTTGTACTGGACTTTAAATTCACCAATCGAATCCTGGGTCGGAAGAATGAGCGGTAGGTTGATATAGCCGATATTGAGCGGCTGGCCATCCAGATACTCCGCGCTCTGGTTCGCAAAGGAGCCGCCCACTTGAAAATTAGCGAAGTCGAATGGGTTCTTGCCGACGGGTGTGCCATAGCTGTTTCCTTGCGGAACCACGGAGGGAGCGATGGCGGTGAGGTTAAAAATGTTGCGACCGTTCAGGGGCAGCTCGTTGGTTTTACGCTGTTCCACGACCTGACCCAGCGAGGAGGATTCCGACTGAAGCAGAGGAGTTTCGCCGGTCACCTCAACGGTTTGCGTTACATCACCCACCTGCAACGTCGCATCAATGCGCACGCTCTGATTGACTTCGACGACCACCTCTGGCCGTGTGAAGCGCTTGAAGCCCGTTTTCTCTACCTCGATTTTATATCGGCCTGGAAACAGGTTCACAAAGGAGTAGAATCCATCACCGCCTGTTGGCTGCGTTCGCTTTTCTGCGGTGCCGAGATTGGTCAAAGTCACCTGCGCTTCAGTGACAGCGCCCCCAGCGGGGTCTGTGATCGCCCCGGCGATCGAACCGTACGTCGATTGGGCCACGAGCGGCGGGCTCAGTGAAGCCAGGCATGTAGTGAAGAGAACAACGAGGGAGAGAAAGACGAATATAGCTCTGTTATTTTTCATACGCGATTTCCTCCAACTCCGTCAACCGGATTAGTTCGCGCACCGCCCCCTCGACAGGGACGCTTACCGCAACGAAGCCATATTCCGAACTTGGGTTGTAAGCGGCTTGATGTTCACTTCGATCAGGAAGGAAATGGTGACACGCAGACCGCTCCGTCAGTTCGAAAAACGGCCCGGTTGCCCTAGCCTATTCTTCGAAGTAGGGGATTGTCAACCAAAGTATTTCGTTTTTATTGTCCCAACTTTGTAAGATCGGCAGAGAAGCGGGCGCTCGAACCAGCAGTGCATTTCCGGCGTGGACCCGTTCGGATCAATTCGCCACACTCTCGCAAATCACAGCACATGAGAAGCGCCCGAACCGCAGCACACGCGCCACTGCGAAACGAATCTACCAGTTCTACACCGAAGAGGGCTTCGCCGCATATAGTCTCAACGATATACGCTGGACTTGGCGACAAGGACAGAATCTGCAGAGCGTAACGTATCCGAATTCCGTGGCGCACAGCTACGACACGCGCAACCGGCTGACCAGTCTCGCCGTGGCGCTGAGTTGTACCGATGTACCGAAAATAGCAGTTGAAATTGATGGATGAAGTTGCTGCGATCTCGATACAACGGCGCGTTTGTGGCTCAGTTTAGATCGAGCGTCTGGCCGCAGCGCTAGACGCTCAAACGCGAGGACAGTCGTTGCTAAGCGATTTCGAATTAATGGGATGCGAATGCATCGACGCTCGAGGTTGAAATTGAAGAAGAACCTGCGGTAAACTATTGATAGTAAACAGTGTACGTGTGCGCCCGTAGCTCAGTTGGATAGAGCGTCTGGCTACGAACCAACTGGGCATAAACTCTAAACCGTTTCCCTGGCGTCGCTTGCGGGAACATGCTCGGTTCTTTCCCCCTCTTTAACTGCACCGAAGTTGCACCAAAACTTACAATCGTCGCACCTATCTGGTCACTCCCAAGCTTCGGACGTGGGTTCGATTCCCATCGCCCGCTCCATAATCAAAACAAATACTTATACGGAGCGTAGCTCCATTTCGAAGTTTGGCTACAATTGAATTGCGTGGCGCCCAAGTTTCGGTGTCGCGTGTTTTCAGCTCGTTTCTGTGCGTCGCTCCCGTCTTCGTCGTAGATCCAATTTCCGTTTCCGAATCAGAATTCTCAGCATGCCACCGCTGAAAGTCGACGAATTTCGGGGGACAACATGATGCACGAGCGTCTTTTTCCACAGGCCCCCATTCAGTCGCTTCCGTATTTCCTGCTATCTTGGCGATTCGCTACGTCCTGGAGGAACCAAATATGATCGTCGAGGAACAGATCTCCGCCCGACAACAGCGCGCCCGGAAAGCGATTCAGAAAATTCTTACGGAGCCGGCCGGACAGGCTTATGGCGATTACGTGGTGCAGTCGACAAGCGGAAGGAAGTATCGAGTGGCGATGCGGGGTCCCAGCGTGTTTGAAAACTTCTGCTCGTGTGCCGATTTTGCGGCGAACACCCTCGGCACTTGTAAGCACATCGAGGCCCTGCTGCTTCGTCTCCATCGCCGCTTTGGTAGATCCTTTAATAGCCTGCAGTTTCAACGCACACGAGCCTCGCTTTCTCTCCATTATGGAGACACCGTAAACGTGCTACTCCGCCTTCCATCTGAGCCATCCGCGGATCTCAGGAAGATTGTCTCCGAATACTTTGATTCCAATGCGTTTCTTCGAAAGGACAATCTTCGGCGATTCGAGCAAGTTCTCGAGAAGCTGCGGACCGTGGACGAGACGGCCGTTGTTTACAGCGATGTGCTGGATTTCATTGACCATGAAAACGAACTCACCTCCGGTCTTGAAGACGAGCGCGGCTACCTTGCGCAGTTAAAGAAAGGCAAACGCCCGCTCGAAGGCCTTCTGAAAGTGCCTCTTTTCCCCTACCAAATTCGCGGAGCGCTCTTCGCTGCCTGTCGCGGGCGGGTAATCCTCGCCGACGATATGGGTCTTGGCAAAACAATCCAGGCCATTGCTGGCGCTGAGCTCCTGCGACGCCGTCGAGGCATTGAGAGGGTCCTGGTGGTTGCTCCCGCTTCGGTAAAGTACCAATGGAAGACAGAGATCGAGAAGTTCTGTAATCTTCCCGCACAAGTCATCGACGGACTGATGCCGTATCGCAAAAAGCTGTACGCCAGCCCGACTTTCTTCAATCTCACAAGTTACGAGCTCGTCCTGAAGGATATCGAGGACATGCACAACATGCGTCCAGATTTGATCATCCTCGATGAGGCCCAGCGCATTCGCAATTGGACAACAGCCACTGCCCGCATCATCAAACAATTGAAGAGTCGTTATGCCTTTGTATTGACGGGTACGCCTCTTGAAAACAAGCTTGAAGAGCTCTTTTCGGTCGTCGAGTTCGTGGACGGCCGCCGTCTGGGGCCGGCCTTCCGCTTTCTTAAGGAACACCGCATGGAAAGCGAAGAAGGGAAATTACTCGGTTATCGAGGCCTGGAACAAATTCATAAACAACTCGAGCCGATCCTGCTCCGCCGGACTCGCAAAGAGGTGCTTCCCGAACTGCCCAGCCGGACGGATCAAATCTTCCGCGTCCGCATGACGCCCGAACAGGCAGGTCCTTATTGGGAACAGAGTGACATTCTCGCGAGGCTGATGCACAAATGGAAGCGACAGGGTTGGCTCTCCGAGATCGACCTGCGTCGCATCACTTGCTGTATCCAGAACATGCGCATGCTTTGCGACTCTACCTTCTTGTTTGACAAGGCGACGAATTTCTCTCCCAAGCTTGAGGAGTTCCGCGAGATTGTTCACGAGCTAGCGGTGGAAGAAAAGCGCAAGGTGGTCGTCTTCAGCGAGTACGAGCGAATGACGCACCTGGCCGGCCAGGAACTGACGAAGCTGAAAATTGGTTGGGTGTCCTTGCATGGCAACGTGCCTGCGCGGAAACGCGGCGAGCTGATTGCCCGGTTCGGAAAGGATCCCGACTGCAAGGTGTTTCTTTCGACCGATGCTGGCGGAGTCGGGTTGAACCTACAGACGGCCTCGGCAGTCGTGAACTTTGAGCCCCCCTGGAACCCTGCCCGATTAGAGCAACGTG
>QHYO01000548.1 GCA_003224135.1 Acidobacteriota bacterium
GCTTCCAGGGCACACAGGACCGCATCTCACTCATTCTTGGCGCGGGGTTCTTGTTGTCCGGCGCAGTACTCGCTGGATCGAGCGTCCTGTTTTTCCAGCTTCCCGCCGAACAGCATCTCCGCATTCAATGGGCTCCAGTAGCGCTGTGGGTCGGGCGCTTGATTCTTGCGCTTCTGCTCGTCGTCGCCTTGATCGTCGAACATTTCCTGCCGCGTTCGCGCCGGCCCAAGGCTGAAATTGCGGGAGCGCTGCTCAGCGTCGTCGCGCTAACCTATCTGGTCACCGTTGCGCTGCGTAGATTACCCGCGGAGGTTTCGCCCCATCCCGGCGCTTTCATCCCTTCCCCACAGCAATTATTCCCCGGCGTAATTTTCCTGATTGCCGTGATTTGGTATCGCCGCCGCCTAAACCAAATCTTCACCGCATTTGACCGTTCCATCTACGTCGCCGCGTGGATGAATTTTGCCGCCCAGCTCGCGGCCTCGCAGTCGGAACGACTTCTCGACGCGCCCTTCGTCGTCTCGCAAGGCTTCAGTGTCATGGGCTACGCGATTGCTCTTGGCGGCGCACTCCTTGATAACGCAAGGCTTTTCGAACAAGTCCGCCATCTGGCAGTCAGCGATCCGCTCACGGGCTTGGCGAACTACCGCCGCCTCCTCGACGTGCTGGAAAGCGAAACGGAGCGCACCAATCGCAGCAACCGGCCTTTCTCCGTCTTGCTGCTCGATCTCGACGGCCTTAAGAAAATCAACGATACCTATGGCCACTTGGTCGGAAGCCGCGCGTTGTGCCGCGTGTCCGATATCCTGCGCATTCACTGCCGTTCGATTGACACTGCGGCGCGCTATGGCGGAGACGAGTTTGCTCTCGTGTTACCCGAATCGGAGGAGACGGAAGCGGAAAGCGTGGCAGGCCGCATCCGTCACGTTATGGAAATGGATCCGGAGAAGCCGCTGCTCTCTGCCAGCATTGGAATCAGCGTTTATCGAGGACATGGCGAACGCATCGAAAAATTGCTTTCCGACGCCGATGCGCACCTTTATCAGGAAAAATCCAAACGGGGCCGCCGCACCGCAGCGGCAACTCGCCGCCGCCACCCGAAGCCGGGCACAGTGTGAAGCCTTAAAGCACTTACGGTCTGGCGCCCGCTGCGAAAGGCGAAAGCTGATCCGAGATTTTCGCTTTGTCCCCAATCACCACAATCGTCATTTGATCGGGCTTGATATATTCAGCCGTTTGCTTCTGGACATCTGCGGGTGTCACGGCGTTTACTTTCTGCACGTAGGTCTTCAGGTAGTCCTCGCCCAGTCCCTGAAAATCCGCGTACCGTAATTGCCCAATCAGTGCGCTTCGCGATGAATTCTGGATCACGAACAATCCAGACATGTAGCTTTGGATTCCCTTTAACTCGGCATCTGAAGGCTGCTCTTTCGCAAGCCGGTCGATTTCCCCGAAGATTTCTTTCAGCGACGGACCGGTGTATTGCGTTGTGACGTCCGCCGATTCAGCCCAATACGCATCGTGATAGCGGCGGGAAACTTCGCTTCTCGGCGAATAGGTGTAACCTTTCTGCTCGCGAATATTCGACGTGATGCGTGAGCCGAATGACCCGCCGAGCAGCGCGTTTGTGACCGCCAAAGGGATGGCGTCAGGACTGGTCGGATCGGGCACCGGCAATCCTACCAACAGTGTCGACTGTGCCGCGCCCGGGCGGTCTGTTACGTCGAGAACGCGTTGTGGCCTGACCTTCGGCCGATTGATCGCCGGCGCGGCACCCTTTGCCCATCCATTGAAGCTTGCGGAGATTGCTTTCTTCATTTCGGCGGCATCAAATCTGCCCGCAACATAGAAATGCGCTCGAGCAGCGCCAAAGTTTCCGTCGTAATACTTCTTGATGTCGCCAACAGTGGTCTTGTTGATGCTTTCCGGAGTCGAGAAAACTGTTCCGTAAGGGTGATCTCCGTATAAAATTTTGCGGAAGCGTTCGAGCGCCATACTTTGTGGAACTGACTTCGAAATCGAAAGCTGCCTCAGTGCATCGTTCTTCAGCCGCGGCAGCTCCGATTCGGGGAACAGCGGATGCTGTGCGACATCGGCCAGCAGCACGGCAGCCCTTGGGCCAAACTCGCTCAGCACATCGGTGTCCACATCGGTTTCGTCGACACTAACCGTAACACTGACGGCGCCACCCATTCGCGCAGACTCTTCCGCAATCTGCTTCGAACTTCTCGTGGTTGTGCCTTCTTTCATCAAAGTGCCCGCAATATCCGCGAGTCCTGGCATGTCCGCGGGCTCATTCAAGTTTCCAGTGCGCACCACAAGACTCAATGTGACCTTTGGCAAATTTCCGTAGGGCACGAGTGTAACTTTCATTCCGTTCGCCAACACGTATGTTTCATGCGCCGGAACGGTGAAGGGTTTTGGCGGGCCGCCTGCAGGCGGCGCTTGCTTCTGCTGCCCGAAAATCGGAGCTGCGAAAAGCGCGACTGATGCGGCAAATGCTGCCATCATTTTGATGTTCAGGCCTCGAGTCATTTTCGCTCTCCTAATTCTTTGCCGGTGTCGCAGGCACTTCGGCAGGTTTGGTTTCCAACACAAGAACCGTGCGATTTTCCGGCCGCAAATATTCCTGTGCTGTTTTCTGAATGAGTTCCGGAGTCACTTGTTCGAACTGCGAAACCAGCGTGTTGATTCGCGCGGGATTGTCGTCGAACAGCGCGAAGCTCGCCAGCAAATCGGCCAGCCCGAATCCACCCACAGCGCCCATGCTGTCGTAGAGGCCTGAACGCAATTTCACTCGCGCGCGCTCCAGGATTTCCTTGTCCACCGGCTTCGTTCTTAACGGCTCGATTGCGCCATCCCACGCCTTGACGATGGCATCCGCTTGCGTCCCAGGATCAAATCGCAAGTCCGCCATGAATAGCATCGGCCCCTTGTAATTAAACATGTTGCCCAGATAGTTGATTCCACCGTTTACGGCGGCCGTCAAACCGCGCTTTTGTACCAGCTCCTGGTATTCAAAGCTGTCGTCGCCTTCAATCAGAATCTGATCGATCAGACCCATCGCATAATATTCCGGCGTGTTGCGTTCCGGCATGTGATACGCAATCGCAATCGCCGGGCGCTTTGCCAGGGGATCCACCCTGCTGGCCTGTTTTTCCTTTTCCTGCTTTGGCTCGTTCAGGTCCGGAACCGCAGGAAGCTGCGAGGACTTAATTCCGCCGAAATATTTTTCCACCATCTGCAATGGCCAGCGCCGCATTATTTGGCGCGTAGTACGTTTTGAAGAACGACTGAACATCGGTCAGCGTAGCGGCTTCGATGTCCTTCAAATCACCATAAAAATTGTGGGCGTTGTACCAGTTCGCGTTGGCGTACTGCGGCATATCGAGCCACGGAAATCCGCCATACGGCCGGTTGATCACGTTCACCTTCACTTCGTTGCCGACCACGCCCTGCTGATTCTTCAAATTGTCTTCGGTGACCGCCAGGCCATTCATGCGGTCCGCTTCGGCCCACAACGCGGTTTCCAGTTTGTTCGATGGCAGAATTTCAAAATAGTTGGTGAAGTCAAAACGGGTTGACCCGTTCAGAATTCCGCCGTTCTGTTGCACCAGCTTGATGAATTCCATCTTTCCGAGATTTTGTGAGCCCTGGAACATCATGTGCTCGAACAGGTGAGCGAAGCCCGTACGGTCTTTTGGTTCAACGCGGAATCCGATGCGGTAGTACACCGCGATGCAAACGGTCGGCGCCGTGTGATCCTGAGAAAGCACCACCCGCAATCCATTCGGCAGCTTGTAATACTCGACCGGAACCTTCAGCTCCGTAGCTGGCGGTGCGGCCATTGCAGCCTGCCAACCCATGGCAAAAAAGGCTGCCACTACCGCGATCCATCGGGCGGTGCTTCTAAAGCGCAATAACATAACTCCTCCGTGAGAACTTGTTCGAGAACGGCACGCAGAAAGGAAACTTCGGGCACCCACACCTTGTCACTGTCTAAAGACGCACGCCAGCGAAATTAGTTTCGTCAGTCCGATCTTCGGCGATCGGCATGGTGCGGGTCTCAATATACGCTCCGACGCTGGAGCTTTTCTTTGTTCGCCAGCAGGAAGCGCGGCTCGGGCTTCGCTTCGTCCAAGATTTGACCCGCGAGGTATTCTCCCACCGCCGGACCGTGCTTGAATCCATGTCCGGAGCCGCCTCCCGCGAGCCACACGTTGCTCAGCGTGGGGTGCCTGTCGATCAAGAAGTCGCCGTTCCAGGTGTTTTCGTATTGGCAGACTCGCGTCTCAACAATTGGTGCGTGCGCAAGGCCAGGGAATCGGTAGGCGACGAGCCGCCGGATCTCTTCCGCCTCAGTCGTGGTCACCACGCGCGATTGCGTGTCCGGATCGATCCGCTCTCCGTGCTGATCCCGCGCAATTTTCAGCCCGCGGCTTTCCAGGTCCGGCATTCCGTAGCATTCGTCGTTCTTGATGAGCCATGTCGGCAAAGCTGGCGAAGAAAACCGGTCGTCTCCGGCCGGGACGCCGAAATAAAAAACCGTCTGACGCGTCGGGAAAATCCTGTCTCCCAGAAATTCTGGGAAAAGTTTCGCCAGCCACGCTCCACAGGCAAACACAAATTCTTTTGCAGAGAATTGTTCTCCGGCACCGCTCGTGACATATTCAAATGTTCCACTTCCATGCGGCTCCGCGATCGCCGCCAATTTGAATTCGACTCCGAGCCGGACCGATTCCGCAACTGTTGCCGCAACCGCGCGCCGCGCCATCAGCACACCGCTCTGCGACTCGTAAATTCCACTGGCAATTCCATCCAAGTTAATTTGCGGGTAGCGAAGCCCAAGTGCAGCGCGATCGAACTGTTCGAATTCAACTTGATTCCGCCTAAGAGCATCGACAGTCGCTTGCAACTGCGCGTTTCCGCTTTCCGCGAGCCACAGCACGCCCGTCTTTTGAAACAATTCTTGCTTAGCCGTGGCCGCAAACAATTCCTTCCACTGAACCAGTGAACGCCGCGACCACTGCGTATAAATTTCATCCGCGCCATATCCCATGCGAATGATGCGCGATTCGTCGCCCGAACTCGACCGCGAATGTCCCGGCCCATACGCATCAAGCAGCAGCACTCGCTGCCCGCGCTTCGCAAGGTGCAGCGCGATCCACGCGCCAAACACTCCCGCTCCGACCACCGCCACGTCGTACGTTTTCGTCGCCGTCATCGCCCGCTCATCCTATCGCAAGCCGCACCAATCACGCACCGGGGCGCAAGCAAGTTCAGGATTTTCGTAGCGGCGACCTTCAGGCCGCCATCTCGGGTTGCGTAGGAGTCTCTTCGTGAACCTGCTGGAACCGAAAATGCCGTTTTTCTGCTGCGATTCTATCCCCGGCAATGCCTAAGACTTCCGACTAAACTGGCCCAGCTGGCTGGCCCAATGGGAAAGACTCGTCAGCGATTCTGTATCCGTTGGATCAAGATGCAGCGGTGTCACGCTCACCTCGCCCGCAAATACCGCCGCATAATCCGTGTCCGGCTCGATGTCCCTGTCGACTTTTTGTTCGAAAATCCAATAGTAGCTGCGGCCCTTCGGATCTTTGCCTTCCGTCAACTGATTCCGCGTGATCTTTCTCGATTGCCGCGTGAAGCGCACTTCGCCGCTCCACGGCTCTGGCACGTTCATGTTCAGCAAAACCTGGTCAGGCAGTCCCTCTTTCAGAATCAATTCTGCCGCTGAACGCGCAATTCGTGCGGCGTTCGCAAAGTTCTGTTCGCTCTTCCGCGCACACAGAGAAATCGCCACCGCCGGAATGTGATGCAGCGCCGCCTCACGCGCCGCTCCCACCGTTCCAGAGTAGTAGACGTTCTCTCCCATATTCGCGCCGTGATTGATTCCGGAAATCACCAGGTCCGGCCGCTCCGGAAGCAAACGGTGCAGCGCCACAATCACGGCATCCGCGGGAGTGCCCTCCACCGCCCAGTGCCGCGGACTTTTCGGATGCACCACGATCGGTCGCCGGAGCGTCAGTGACTGCGCCGTCCCGCTCTGCTCCGCGAAAGGCGCTACAACGCTGACCGTAGCGAAATCCTCCAGCGCCTCCGCCAGCGCGCGCAACCCTTCTGCGCCGTATCCATCATCATTCGTGAGAAGAATATGTGCCATCGGCCCGGGCGTAGTCCTCGTGGTCCGGAAGCATGGCTTCGCGCACCAACTCTTCCCAATTGGTGAAAAGCTTGGTTCTTGGCAACCACGTATCGAGTTCCTTGCCTCTGTTCCACGGCAGATGGACCACGGCCAGCGGTTTGTCGTGGAGAGCAATTTCGAATAGCACGTCGTCGCAATCCTTGCGGTGGGCAAAGGCTGTAGCACGGGTGCCGTAAAGGGAATGACCGAGCGACACTTCTGTCTGAAGCTCAACGGCAAGACCTGTCGCGCGGCTCCGCTCTAGCCCGGAATCTTTGAAGGGCACCCAAGGCTCGAGTAATTGGAGATCTGTCGGAATAGGCAACGGCAGTACCTTAGGAAAACTGGTCGGGGCGCCCGGATTTGAACCGGGGACCTCACGCACCCCAAGCGTGCGCGCTACCAGACTGCGCTACGCCCCGACGTACTTTGTAAGGCTATCACCGGCGTTCGAGAAGGGTCAAGAAAGCGCGCAGCGAATCGCGCATATCGAGCAGCATTTTGCGGTTTAAAAGCTGCGTTGCCCCGTAGCCAGGCGAAATCGGGGCGCCCGTTTCCGATTCGCCCGAACCTCCGCCTTCGCGCAAGTGCCTGCGGGCACCCGCGATCGTGAATCCTTCGTCGTAAAGCAGGCGTTTGATTTTCCGAATTAGCTCAACATCTTCCTGCCGGTAAGAGCGTCGCCCATTCGGGCCTTTCTCCGGCTCCAGCATCGGGAATTCGGTTTCCCAATAGCGCAGCACAAACGCTTTCACTCCCGTCATTCGGCTGACCTCGCCGATGCGGTAGAGTCCGCTTTCCAGATCGAGTGAAGTTTGCGTACCAGCGCCGTTATTAGCCATGGTTGAGCGCGCCTCAGCAAAAAGTGAGGTCGATTCTAACAAGTTGTGAGCAAGAACAGTAGATCCTCTCCGCGGCCCGTTGCTCTTCGCACTTGTAGCGGCCCTGCCTACAGGCGTTTTTTTTGCTACAGAGACTCGCTATTCGTCTTCCTCACCGGCAGACGATCGCCCGTTGCGCTTGCGCAATCGTTGCACCCAGCGTACTGGCGTGCCAATAAACCCAAACGTCCCGCGCAATTGATTTTCCAGAAAGCGCTGGTAAGCGAAATGCAGCGGCTGCTTCTGGTTCGTAAACATTAGAAATGTCGGTGGCGAAGTTTTCGCCTGCGTGATGTAGTAAATCCGGATCGGCCGCGACTTCGGCAGCGTCCCGCGCTGCAAATCAATCGATTTGAGCCAGCGATTCAGCTCCGGGGTTGAAATTCGTTTTTTCCGCGCGGCAGCTACCTGATCGATCAAGGGAAAAAGTTTGTCCGCGCGGTCGCCCGTTTTTGCGGACAAAAAAACAATCGGCGCGTAACTCAAGAATTTCAACTTCTTGCGAATGATTTCTTCGTAGTCCGAAAGCAGCTGACCTCTGTCCACGATTTCCGTCGGTGGTTTGCGGTCCGCAATGCGCCGTGCCTTGCCTCGCGCGGAGGTGCCTTCGCGGTTCGCGGCTATCTGGGCTGCCGCAATCGCCAAATCCCATTTATTCACGACGATGATCACGCTGCGCCCGGACTCCTCCGCATAACTGGCAATCGTCGCATCGCCCTGCGTCACGCCCATTTCGCCATCCACAATCAACAGCGCAACATCCGCGCGCTCGAGCCCGCGCCGCGCCATCACCACGCTCAATTTTCCCGCCACAAGCGTTGTCTTGCCCTTACGGCGGATTCCCGCCGTATCCACGAACCGGTAGTGGCGTCCGTCACGCACCACTTCCGTGTCGACCGAATCAATCGTCGTCCCAGGAATTGGCGACACAATCGAGCGCTCTTCGCCCGCCATACGGTTCAACAATGTGGACTTGCCAACGTTAGGCCGACCGATGATCGCAATCTCGGTTACCTCTTCTATCGGCAAATCTTCCTTGTGCACCGTGTCGATTGCCGATGTCACTTCGAGCGCGTAGTCCAGCAAATCGTCAACGCCCGTGCCGTGCTCTGCCGCAATCGGAAAAATCTTCGCCCCGAACTTGTGGAACTCCGCTGCCTGCGATTCCTGCCCGACCGCGTCCACTTTGTTTACGGCAAGCACAAACGGTTTGCCGGTTCCGCGCAGAAGACGCGCCAATTCCTGGTCCAGCGGCGTAATTCCGGCTTGGTTGTCCACCACCAGAACAAGCAGCGCCGCGTTTTCAAACGCCACCCGCGCCTGCCGGAAAATTTCGGTCGGAATCAGAGCCTTGTCGTCCGGAATAATCCCGCCCGTATCCACAAGCTCAAGAGCCTTGCCGCGCCACTCCGCTTTTCCATAAATGCGGTCGCGTGTGATGCCGGGCTCGTTCGTCACGATCGAACGCCGCGTGCCCGTCAGCCGATTGAACAACGTGGATTTGCCCACATTGGGGCGCCCGACAATTACCAGCGATGGAAGTTTTTCAGCCATTTTAAACAGGCCACTACGGCTTCCCAAGAACGCGCCGCAAGTGATTTGGAATCTTCCAGTGTAGCAGATGAATCGCTCTCTGACCGGAAGCCGCAACTTTTGACCTAGTCGCAATCCAGGCATGCCGATGAAGAACAATCCGTCCAGTGATTGCTTGACGGCCTTGCTCCGTGCGGACTAGTGTAAATGCGCTTTGTTTTGGTTCGTGTGTTGGACAATTTGCCGGCGCGGCATGGGGTGCCGTCAGGCAAAAGTTTCTGGGGTGAGTCTATGAAAACGCGAAATTCTGAGGAGATCGTGATGATGGGGTGTGTCCGCAATTTTAAATTTGCATTGGTAGTTTGTCTGGCGGCGGTTCTTTTGCTCTGCAGTAGTGCAGTCACAGCCCAGACCTTTCGGGGAACGATCCTCGGTACGGTCACCGATTCAACGGGAGCATCGATTGCCGGCGCTGCCGTAGCCGTGAGGAACGTCAATACGGGCCTTTCGCGCACCGTCACCACGAGCGATGACGGCACTTACTCTGTGCCGGAGCTTCCTATCGGAACGTATTCCGTGACAGTCGAGAAAGCCGGTTTCAAGCAGGGCGTCGTCACGGGCATCCGGGTCGAAGTCTCAAGCGAACGCCGCGCCGATGTGGCGTTGCAGACAGGGGAAGTGGCAATAAGGGTTGAAGTAAATGCTGATGAACTCCCGCAGGTTGAATCGACCAACAACGTGCTCGGCGGAATCGTCGAATCAAAAATTGTGACGAACCTGCCCGTCAACGGCCGCGATTACCAAAAGCTAATTTTCTTGGTTCCAGGCGTTACCGGATCGCCTGACCAGATCACGGATTCTCCGGGTTCGTTCGGCGTGTTTTCCGTGAATGGCGCCCGCGGCCGCTCCAACAATTTCCTGCTCGACGGCACGGACATGAACGACGGCTATCGCAACGATCCGGCTATTAACGAAGCGGGCGTATTCGGGACGCCAGCAACAATACTGCCGGTCGAGGCGATCGCCGAGCTGCGCGTGGCCTCGAACTTTGAGGCGGAATACGGCCGCAGCGCAGGCGGCGTGATCAACGTGGTGACGAAGAGCGGAACGAACCAGTGGCACGGCTCGGGATTAGAGTTTTTCCGCAATACGGTGCTGAATGCACGGAACTATTTCAATCAAACCCCGGAGCCGCAGCAGCCGTTTCACGCAAATCAGTTTGGCGGTTCGCTCGGCGGCCCGATCATCCATGACAAGACCTTCTTCTTTGTCGATTATGAAGGAATGCGAGAGACCGGAAAGGAAGCCAGCCCTGCGTGCGTCCCTACGGCAGCGGACTTTGCGACCGCGACAGCAAACATAGGGGGTTCGGCGAATATTAATCCGGTAATTGCAAAGCTGTTGGCGCTCAATCCCTGGCCGCAGCCAACCGATCCGAGCACGGATTGCTTGGCTGGCGGTGGAGGCACGAATGCTGCTCTGGCAACACCGTTTTCCAATCGCGTGGACAGCGCGATTGTAAAGATCGATCATAGCTTCAATCCAAGCAACATGCTCACGGGACGCTATTACCTTGGTGATAGCGAGCAGAGTTTTCCGCTCGCGCTGGTGGGTGGAGGACTGCTGCCAAACTATAACACCTTTACTCCTACGCGCGTACAGTTGATCTCGCTTTCGTACGTTTCGACGATCACCCCCGCTATTGTGAACGAAGCACGGTTGGGTTGGAACCGGTTTGCCGAAGGATTTTTTCCACAGGACCGGCATTTCGATCCGGCATCGATAGGGCTGGACACTGGGGTAAGCAAGCAGAACTTCGGCTTGCCGATCATCAATGTTGCGAACCTTGCGCAGCTAGGATCGGACAAAGGCAACCCGCGGCAACGAGTCGATAC
Organism: Acidobacteriota bacterium; assembly: GCA_003224135.1. GTDB lineage: Bacteria > Acidobacteriota > Terriglobia > Acidiferrales > UBA7541 > Acidiferrum. The sequence goes on from QHYO01000548.1 coordinate 10,494, forward strand.
CAACTGGCACTACATCGACAACGTTTCCTGGAAGGCAGGGAAGCACGACATCAAGTTTGGTTACGAGTTCAGAAGGACTTCGGTTTCACAAATCTTCAATCGGCGGTTCCGTGGCGGCCTCGATTTTCCAGACCTCACGTCGTTTCTGCAAGGAATTCCCGACGGAGGTACGCAGTACGCAGGGGACACCAACCGCAATACTTTTGAGAACTCCCACGCCGGGTATTTCCAGGATAGTGTTCACTTGAGCCGCAAGTTCGTTCTCAATTTGGGCCTGCGCTACGACTATTTCGGGATCATCCAGGAAAAGAAGGGCCAGTTCACGAGCGTCGATCCTACAACGGGTGCTCTGAGCTTGGTTGGCCCTGGACGGCTCTACCAGCCGGATTACAACAACTGGGCGCCACGCGTTAGCGTCGCGTGGGACCTGACGGGTAAGGGAACGTCCGTCGTGCGAGCGGGCTATGGAATTTTCTATGACGCATTCTCACAGGATTTCTTCATGGGACACATTCCCTTCGGAAGTTCCTTCGATCCCGGCCCAGCGTACAGCGCATTGAATGGGATTACCGTGGCGAGCGCGGTGAGCGCTCCGTTTGATCCCAACACTCCGGTTTTTCAGGGTGCTGCATCAATGCCGGACGCCTTCGGCGTCGATCCAAAGGTCCGGACACCGTATATGCAGAACTTCAACCTCAATTTCCAGCAGCAGATCGGCAAGAAGACCGTCTTCCAGGTCGGCTATGTCGGCTCGAATGGCCATAAACTCTTCCGGTTCAGAGACATCAATCAACCGGACCATGCGGCCATTACTGCGGCAGACCTCGCTTGCAATTGCATCAACGATGCTTCGCTACGGGCGTTACCTACAAGTCTCTTTTACATCTACTGGCAGGAGGCTGCCGGGAATTCCCTCTACGACGCGCTCCAAACAAGTTTGCGTGTCAACGACTGGCACGGAGTCACTTCGACGCTGAACTATACTTGGTCTCACTCGATTGACGACTCGAGCGACGGCGAAGACTTCGTGCAGAACGCTGCGCAGGCCACCGATAGCACACAGCCCAATCTGAACCGCGGCAATTCAAATTTTGACGTGAGGAATCGGCTGACGTGGAATTTCATTTACAATTTCCCGAACCGCAAGGGTAGCTGGAGCCGACTCACGGATGGATGGGGAGTCAACGGAATCGTTACAGTGCAATCGGGCCAGCCTTTCCATCTGATTTTTTCCGAGGATGATTTTGACGGTAGCGGGCAATTCTTTCCCAAGCCCGACGTCGTCGGCCGGATCGTGTATCACCAGCGTGATCCCAATAACTTTCTCGATCTGAGCGCATTCGCGGTGCCTTGTACTCCGATTGCGTCGGGCTTCGACGGCACGGCTTCGACTTGCGCGCCGGGCACCCGTCACTTTGGGAATCTCGGACGCAATTCGCTGCTCGGGCCGAACTTCCGGCAGTTCGACTTTTCCATCTTCAAGAACACTCCAATCACAGAACGCCTGAAAATGGAATTGCGTTTTGAAGCCTACAACCTCCTGAACCATCCAAACTTTGCCAATCCTTATTTACCCAATTTCTTCGCCGATGGCGCTCCTAACGGCTTTGACTCTACTGGCCGTGCTACTGGCTCGCTCGCATTGGGAGTCACAGGAGACGTCGGCATTGGGTATCCGTACCTGGGCAGTGGCGGACCGCGCAGCCTTCAGATTGCGGCGAAGTTTATCTTCTAGGCGGATAAACAACAGCTTTCTCGGACGGTCTCCCAGCTCCTCTTCGGGAGGCCGTTCTGTTTAAATCAACGCGGGATTCCGGGCAGACGCAGTGAGTGATTCTGGTACAGTGCTGGGCTAGGCGAGACCGAGGCAGCCGAGCCGTTTGGCTGACGGCTGCGGACTGCAGAGGCCGCAGTGTAATTTTTTCGGTTCGCGTGCGTACTAGTCTATGGACGTCCAGAAACCAGGCCGGATGAACGCGACGGAAACAAGGGAGTCGAGCGCAATCGTCGCTCGGGCCAGGGCAGGGGATGCCGAGGCCTGGGGCGACCTCTACCGGGAGTACGCTCCTGCGATTTTTCGTTTTTGCCGCAGGGCGCTTCCGACCAGGGAAGATGCTGAAGACGCGACGATGGAAATTTTCATGAAGATTCGGGACAAGCTGGATCAATACGGCGCAACGCGGCCTTTTTCCTCCTGGCTCTACAAAGTAGCTGCAAATCATTGCTGGGACATGCTGCGGCGCCGCAAAATCCGCCAGGACAAGGAAACCGATGATCTCGAAACGCTACCGCTCGAGCATCCGGATCCAAATCAGCTCGATCAGCTGATCGAAAAAAGAACCAGCGAAGAGGTGCGCAAGGCGCTGGACAAACTGGGATCGCGAGCGCGCATGGC
>QHYO01000547.1 GCA_003224135.1 Acidobacteriota bacterium
TATTGCTCTGGTTTTTACACGAGCGAGAAGGTTCCCGATGATCTTCGCCTTGTCAGCGGAGAGCAATCGGAATACAAGCTTACTTTCACGGCCGGAGACACGGTATTCCTGAGCAAGGGAGCGAGCCAAGGTGTGAAAGAGGGGATCGCTTCTCCGTGATGCGCCAAGACAAGGATCCTCTCAAAATACAGTGGTTTAAATGGCAAGATAAGCTAACCAACGCGATGGGCACACATTACGCGGATTTGGGCGAGCTCGAAGTGATCAAAGTTCAGCCGAACCTCGCGATCGCAAAGGTGTCCAACAGCTGCGATCTGATGCAGCGGGGAGATATCGTTCGGCCGTTCGTGGAACGTCCCGCGGGACCATACAAAGACGCGGCAGCCCTTGATACGCTTGCCCCGGTTAGCGGAAGGCCTGTGGCCATGGTCGTACGAGGAAGAGATACATCGCAGCTGACAGGACGATGGGACAGCGTTTACGTCAACCTGGGCACAAAGCAAGGCGTGAAGGTCGGCGATTATTTCCGGATCTTCAGGTATCAGGGCACGCGTTCAGCCACCATTCTATCGACGCGTGATTATCAGGACCGGCTGTACGGCTACGGAAGCAATCCAAAGCACTACGCGTGGAACGATCTGCCTCGCGAAGTCCTCGGCGAAGGAATCGTTCTGAACGCCAGCGAGAATGCCGCAACGGTTCTCGTCACGGCGTCAAGGTCGGAAATTTATTCCGGCGATTACGTGGAACTCGAATAGCTAGATTAGTCATCGCCAGCGAAATCTTTAGCCCGCGGGGGTACCTTCGCGGGCTTTCTTTTTTGATCCGCTAAGCGGCGGCGGCACCCGAGTCTTCGCGAAACGCTTCACAGGTGAAGGCGAAAATGCTGGTACCGAGATCGCGCCAGGCGTCGCGCGGCAGTCCGGCCTTGCGGCAGGTCTCTTCGAGAAATTCTTCCCTCGAGAGATTATTCTCGGTTGCCACCTGCGGAAGCAGCAGCCCCCGGTTATTCCCGGCCGCAACGACTAATCCGTGTTTGCCGATTTCGACGCCGCCGGGATTAATCGGGAAAAGACCGGAGAGTACCGAGATCTCGATTCGCAAACCGTGAAGTTCGCCGGCTTGCAGTGGCGGGAAACGCGGGTCGCGAAAGGCAGCGCTCTGCGCGCAGTGAACGATGCTTTCACCAAGCGGGTCGTGCGCTTCAATTACGCCGATACAACCACGAAGTTTTCCGCAAACTTCCAGAGTTACAAAAACACCGCGCCGCAGCGAAAAACAGACTCGTTCCGTGCCGATATGCCGGACTGACTTTGCTTCGAGCGCAGTCACGATTGCATGGCGAGCCAGCGCGAGCATGGCCCGGCGATCTTCTGCGGAAAACTGGTTCTCAGGAAGGGACGACATCCTCGGACTTCGCGCGGGCTTCGAGCATCCGTAATTTCCTACGCTGCGTGATGCGGCTATCGAGTTGATTCCAGAAACGGAAAAAATACTGTGCGGCGGAAATCAGAGCGCTCGCGACCACGAGCCACAAAAGCACGAGCGCAAGCGGCTTCAGGGAAACATGACTGGCGCCGGCGATCAGTACGGCGACGGCACATACTTGTAGCACCATTTTTGTCTTTCCGAGCGCGGAAGCGGCAATTGTGAATCCTTCGGCGGACGCAATGTTGCGCAAACCAAGTACTGTAAATTCGCGGCCGATGATGATGACCACCATCCACGCGGGAACAAGGTGCATATCCACCAACGCGATGAATGAGGCGGAAATCAGGAGCTTGTCGGCAATGGGATCAAGCAGAATTCCCAGAGTGGTTACCTGCAGCCGCCGGCGAGCAAAATACCCGTCCGCCCAATCCGTGGCAGCCGCGGCAAGCAGGATTAGAACGCCCCAGAATTCAAAGCGCATGTGAAATCCCCACAACTCCACATTCGGACTGCGCGTGAGAAGCACAACAATAAGCAGGGGCACAAAGAAAATGCGCAGCAGTGTGAGTGAATTAGGAAGGTTCATAGGCGCACAGCGCCCCCCACCAGAGTTGATCCGAAACAGGCGCCAAAATGACTATAAGCTTCGAGCCGGTGGGCGTCAACGGCGTGGAATGCGCGATTCTAGAGCCTCGGGAGTACTTTGACGTAAACACACGGCGAGGCTCTAGAAGACGCGAATAAGGTGTACCCTTTTGTAACGCGATTGCCCTGCGGCTGTGCAAATTTGCGGAACGATGTAAAGGTGGTTTTTGCTTAGAAAACGACGTTCATCGCCTTGGTTGTATTCTTCCGCTGTTCCGAGGATAACTTTTCGTGAAACTGGGTCGCTGCGATTTCCACAAGGATTTCCACTGCTCAGAACCTATAGAGAGAACGCCGTCAGGAGCGGGAAAAGTGCCCAAAAAACCTGCGAATACGACGGATTGGAGATGTTTACCCGGAAGGCACCTATCATTAAGTCCTGGGGCCTCGCACCAGGTTTTCAGATCGCCCTTGGACCGCGCAATAACCGCGCTGGCAACAAAAGAATCGCGCTTAGCAGAGCAAACACACCGTGCAGTGTGATACCGATAATCCGGAATGGCAGACTCAACAGCCAGACAAAAGGATAGGCAACCAGCGCCAGCAAGGCCAAGGGCCAACAAATCACAAACAGAATACACCACAGTAAGAATCCGGCCATGCAACACCTCTCAAATCAGTAGACGACGGGCCTGGTCAAAAAGTTCCATTCCGGGCATAGTCCTGCAGTTTCAAACGACGCACCATCGAAACGGGGACCTCGGCGTCAAGCAACATGTGCGCATCGTCTAGTTCCGAATGAAGGACGTGACCGAGAGCGTGAACGAGCGCGAGCGTGCGACCTTCCGCAAGGGGAAGGCGGAGCGAAAGCTTTACGACCGGATCGGGCGGCAGCGCGTCATCCATACGCCGCAAG
>QHYO01000076.1 GCA_003224135.1 Acidobacteriota bacterium
TCCACTGCCTAACGCTTCGATGCGACCAACCACTTCATGACCGGGAACGCGCGGTAGTTTCAAGCCCGGGTAGATGCCGGTGACCGTGGCCGCATCGGTGTGACAGATTCCGCAAGCTTCTACTCGAATCCGAACCTGACCCGCTCCCGGCTCGGACACTTGCCGTTCCACGACTCGAAGCACGCCGGGTTCGGAGACTTCCACCGCTTTGTATGTGCCTTTCATATGCCTCTCATTGTATCCCGCTATAGATAGATGATAATTATAATCCATTCTTTTGGCTTCGATTCGCCTAATCGCGGTCCGGTTACAGTCTTTTCTTGTAGACACCGCCGGTAACCGGTTTCCTTCCTTTAAAAAGACCATGGCTAAGATGCGGTCCAGGCACTCTAGTCGGGGCTCGGCGCCGGCTCTCTCTCTAGAAGTCTGCCCGTCCAACCCCCATTTGACATAAATTTCACGGTTCCCGAACGACGGCCAGCCCAGTTCTTGCGTCCAATACAGAGCGGGTGCCCGAAGGTGTTCCTGGTTAATGGTAACGGTATCTTTTCTGAGAAATTGTTTCTAAAATAAGAGACTAGACCGGCATACGGCTTTCCGGGTACCTCCGCTCCAGATCTCCTGGTTAGAGGGTTTCGGCTTTGCGGTTTGCTCCGGCGTTTATACAGTTGGCCTAGGCTTTCTGACACGAAACATTTAGCCCTTTAAGGGCGTATGGATAAGTAGAAACGGACAAATTCTGTATTACTGGGTGTCTCCGGCAGGACGGCTGCCAACGGTTGCTGGCGAAGTGTTTGCCAGAGACATGAAAAGGAAACAATAGTTATGAAGATGTGGCAAAAAGTGGCGATCGGTGCCGCTGTCGTGGTGGTGGGGGCGGGTATCGTTCTTTACAGTGTGAATCAGGCGAATAAGGGCGTCACCACCGTGCAAACGGCCAAGGTTGGCAAGCAAGACACTCTAATCTCCCTTGTCACTGCCTCGGGCGAAATTAAACCCACGACGTACACGAACGTCCAGGCTCAAGGTTTCGGCCGGATCACCGATATTCTCGTTAGGGAAGGCGATCGCATCAAAAAGGGCGACCGTTTGCTCCTTCAGGAAAACGTCCAGGCCAACGCCGACGTTCAGGCGCAGTCGGCTGCCATGAACTCTTCAGAGTCCGGCATTCTCGCCGCGGATGCCAGTTATAAGTCCGCACAAGCGGACCTCCTGCTTCAGAAAGCAAATCAGGAAAAAGCTAAACTGGATTACCAGCGCGGGCAGGGTCTATATAAGGATGGGCTTATCCCCAAGCAGGATTTCGATCAACGCAAGACTTCCTACGACGCGGCGGCGGCCTCGGTCGACTCGGCTAGCGCAAAGGTGCTTCAGCTCAAAGCGCAGCTCGAACAGTCGCGCTCGCAACTCAATCAGAACAAAGCCGTTCTTACTCGTACTCGCGACATCTTGAGCAAGACCACCTACGTTTCTCCGATAAACGGCATCGTCAGCTACCTGCCCGTACGTCTCGGGGAATACGTTGTTCCAGGCATTCAGAATTCCAACGGCAGTTTCCTGATGACCCTTTCAGACATGTCCATTGTCACTGCCGAAGTGAAAGTGGACGAAACGGACATCGTCAACGTGCGCATGGGGCAGGACGCAGACGTGACGATCGATGCTGTGCCGGGAAAAATCTTCCATGGCAAGGTCACGGAAATTGGTTCGCAGGCCGTTCTGCGTAGTTCCGGCTTAGCCACAACGCAATCCACTACCAGCACGCAGGAAGCGAAAGACTTCAAGGTCGTGGCTACGCTTGACAGTCCGCCGGAAAATCTCCGTCCCGGCCTTTCGACCACCGCCAAGATCAAGACCGCCGAAAAGAAAAGCGTGGTCGCGATTCCAATCCATGCTCTGGCTGTACGCTCGCGCAAGGATTTGGAAGAAGCAAAAAAGAATGCCAAAGGCAACGGCGGAAGTGTGACTCTTGCTGCCCCTCTACCAGCCCCGGGCGGCGACCCCAAGAAAGAGGAAATTCAGGGCGTGTTCATCGTTAACGGGAAAAAGGCGTTGTTCCATCCCGTAAAAACTGGAATCAGTGGTGTCACCGACATCGAAATTACGGAAGGTTTGCAGCCGGGTGACGAAATTGTCGTGGGAAGCTACAAGGCTTTGCGAACTCTAAAGCCCGAAGCTCCTATCAAAGTTGACAACTCCGCTCCAAAGAAAACGGACGACCAGCAAAGTTAAGTGATCGGAATTGAGGAGAAGCAGATGGCTCTGGAAGCAGTCACACTGGAATCCTATCGCGAAGATCTTGTATCGAGCGGGCTGGTCATCAAGACCAGCGAACTTGCCAAAGTGTACGAAATGGGTTCAGAGCAGGTGCACGCGCTCCGCGGCGTTGATCTCGAAATCCGCAAAGGCGAGTACGTTGCGATTATGGGCCCTTCGGGCTCCGGAAAATCCACGCTCATGAACCTGATTGGCTGTCTCGATTCGCCGAGTTCCGGCAAGTATTGGCTTGCCGGCCGCCTCGTGAGTGAACTCGACGACGATGAGCTCGCCTACATTCGGAACAAGGAAATTGGCTTTGTCTTTCAGACGTTCAATCTCTTGCCCCGCGCCACGGCTCTTCACAACGTCGAACTGCCACTCATCTACAACGGCACGCCGGCCGAAGAACGGCTCGAAAAAGCCAAGCAGGCCTTGAGCCGCGTAGATCTGACCGATCGCATGCACCACAAGCCCAATGAGCTTTCAGGTGGGCAGCGCCAACGCGTTGCCATTGCGCGCGCTCTGGTGAACTCGCCTTCGATCGTCTTGGCCGACGAACCGACTGGAAACCTCGACTCGCGCACCGGCGAGGAAATCATGGCCCTGTTCGCCAATCTGCACAGTCAGGGAAACACCATCATTCTGGTCACGCACGAAAATGACATTGCCCAGCACGCTCACCGCGTCATCTACATCCGCGACGGCAAAATCGCTTCCGACGAAGCAGTTAAGAAGTAATCCGCATTCCTGGAATCTCTAGACATCCTCGAGTTCGATCAAGCGTACGCATCCGCTAACCTTGGGTGGCAATCCCCACGATGCGCATTCCGCATTAATCCTTTCGCTATTGGACTCTAGAACCTTCTCCTTCCACCCAATCCAGGCACCTTAAAATCAGGGGTACGAGCCATGCCCTCTTCCCGCACCTACGCTTGGATTGCAGCGCTGTTCTTCCTGTTCGTTGGGACCTACGCTGTGGTCTCCCTGACCGTTTCGCCGGGCCAGTCGCTCGACACCTTCGGCAACATCGCGCAATGTCTCGTGCCGCTCGTCGCAAATGCCGGGCTACTGCTCAACGCCGGCACCCCTCACTGGCGCCGCAATGTTTTCTGGATGCTTGCCGCGATGTCGTGCACTCTTTGGATGATCGGCCAGTTTCAGTGGACCTACTACGAGGTCTATCTCCACCAGCCCCTCCCGGACTTGTATCCGGGCGACATCATTTTTTTCCTGCGTGGCATTCCTCTTATGGCCGCGCTCGCTCTTCGTCCTCACCTGAAGCGCAGCGAACTCGCGCTCCGCTTCGGCTATCTCGATTTTGTACTGCTTCTCTCCTGGTGGATCTTTCTTTACGCCTTCGTTGTGCTTCCGTGGATGTATGCCGAACCCGCGCTTGGTCAATATAACTTCACTTACGACTTGATCACGAATATTCAAAACATGGTCACCGTCGTCGGTCTCGGCGTGCTTTGGCTCCAGGGCCGCGGTGCCTGGCGTACTGTCTACGCCCATCTTTTTGGCGCCGTAGCGATGTACATGCTTTCGTCGTTGATGATTAATGTCACCATCAGCCTCAGGGTTTATCACACCGGCAGTCTTTACGATCTGCCTCTTGTTGCGTCCTTCGTGTGGTTCGGCGCCGCCGGCCTGATCGCCTATAAGAACGGAAACGCTCTCGATGATCTGGTGGATTCCTCGGCCTCCGAAAATAGCGATCAGAAAAAGGGCGAAAGCATCATCGCGTCCCGTTTGGCCATGGCAGCCGTCGTTTCTTTGCCGATTTTTGCGATATACACGATCAAATTCGCCCACGATTCTCCCGCCGTCCGTGAATTCCGGCTGATGACCATTTTGCTCGCCGCAGTTCCTCTTGGTTTCCTGGTATTTCTGCGTCAGCACATGGCGGACAGGGATCGTGCGCGGCTTCTCGCGCGCGCTGAACAATCCGTCGAAAATCTTCAGCGCCTTCAGGCTCAACTGGTCCAGACCGAAAAGCTCGTGTCTTTGGGGCAACTCGCTGCCGGTGCCGCCCATGAAATCAATAATCCCTTGACCGCGATTTTGGGCTATTCCGATCTCCTCGCTGACGATGCTTCGCTGGCTGAAAAGCCCAGGGCCATCGCGGCCAAAATTCGCGACCAGGCCCGCCGCACCAAAACACTTGTTGGCAACCTGCTGAGTTTCGCTCGCCAGGTCCCGGCCGAACGCACGCTTCTCGATCTCAACACCGTCGTTACGAACGCTGTACAGTTGCGCGCTCTCGATTTGCGCAATTCCGGCACAAAAATCGAGCTTAAGCTGGAGTCGGTCCTTCCCGGAGTGCGCGGCGACGGAAATCAACTGATGCAGGTCTTTTTCAATATTGTGAACAACGCTGTCGACGCGATGGAATCGCACAATGGCGGTGGAACTCTGACCATCAAAACCGTGCGTGACCGCGCGAATGTCGCCATCGTTTTTGATCCGTTCTATACCACCAAACCAATCGGCAAGGGCACCGGACTTGGCCTTAGCATCTGCTTTGGTATCGTCCAGGAACACGGTGGGAGAATTCTTTGCTACAACGGTCAGGATGGTGGCGCAGTGTTCCGCGTGGAACTCCCTGCCGTGCTTGCAGCTTTTCCAACGCGTGACCCGCAGGCTACTCCGGCTGGGTCGCAGGTCGTGAAGAGCCCTTGAAATCTTTGCCCGGCCCGCTGCGTACTTCCTCTCGAGATAGCCACGAGCGGGACGGCTTTTCAAATCGTGCTACAGTTCCTTTTCTGCCCCCTTCCGGAGTCACTCGTCTATGCCAGACATCGCTATCGCAACCGAGAAGCTGACTCGCCGTTTCGGCGCTCTGACTGCCGTGGACGGCATTGACTTCCAGGTCGAGTCAGGTCAATTTTTCGGTTTCCTCGGTCCAAACGGCGCCGGCAAATCCACCACGATCAAGATGCTCACCGGCCTCTTGGCCCCCTCGTCTGGCCGCATGTCGCTTCTCGGTCTTGATTTCTCGCAACATCCCATCGAGGTCAAACGTCAGATCGGCGTCGTCCCGGAAGGCATGGGGCTATTCGAACGCCTCAACGCGCCCGAGTACCTGGAATTTGTCGGCCGCATGTATGGCCTCGACAAAGCGACTACCCGCAAGCGCAGCGACGAGCTGCTGGAATTCATGCAACTCGCCGATCGCTCCAAAACCATGATTGCGGACTACTCGCACGGCATGCAGAAAAAGCTGGCTCTTGCCGCTGCAGTCATTCACGGGCCCAGAATTCTCTTTCTCGATGAGCCGTTCGAAGGCGTTGACGCGCTCGCTGCCGGCGCCTTGAAAGAATTACTCGCGCGTATGACCGAGCGCGGCGTCACGATCTTCCTCACTTCTCACGTCTTGGAAATCGTTGAACGGCTCTGCAGTCACGTCGCTATCATCAAAAAAGGCCAGTTGGTCGCGCAAGGTTCAATGGAGCAGCTTCGTGCCGGGGTTCCGAGCGTTGAAGGCCGCACGCTCACGCTCGAGGATATATTTCTTTCCGTTGTGGGACAGGGCGCTGATCGCTCTCAGCTTGAGGAGCTTTCATGGCTGACCTAGCCGCTGGTCCCGGACTCCTCGAACAAATTCGTCTTGTCTCCTGGCTCCGCTGGCGCATTCTTCGCAACAGCCTGCGCCAGAAAAGCCGCCGCCTCGATCTTCTGGGCCTCGCCATCTCTGGCTTGTTCAGCGCAATTTTTGTTGCCGGCCTGACCGTCGCGTTTTTTGTTGGGACCAAGTCTCTGATTGAGAATCATCACGAACAATTTCTCGGCCTGCTGTTTCTCGCGCTTCTCGTCTGGTGGCAGTTGTTTCCCATCTTGCTCGCTGGATTTACGCCTCAATTCGCCTTTCGCTCGCTGCTTCGCTTTCCGCTGAAGCTCTCTGCGTTCTACCTTATCGGCATGGCTTATGGTCTAGCGGATTCCGCCGCCCTCGCGGCTTTGATTTGGATGATAGCCATGCTTGCCGCAACGCTCATAGCGCAGCCCGCGGCGGCGCCTGTGATGCTCGTGGTCTGCGTAATGTTTGCGGCGTTGAATGTAACCGTTGAGCGGCTTCTTGGCGCATGGGTGGAAAAACTCCTGGCAAAACGTAAATCGCGGGAAGTTTTCTTCAGTCTTTTCATTCTCGCCATGATCAGCTTACAGTTTCTCAATCCCATAATGCAGAAATACGGCCGCGGTTTTCTGACTGTCGTGCGCGGTTGGCTGCCATATTTGTGGCTTCTTCCGTCGTCTTTTGCGGGAGATGCGGTCGCACGATCAGTGCAGCATCAATGGGCCGCGGCGGCCCTCAAGCTCGGCGCGCTCGCCGTGTATGTTGCGCTCTTCACTGTTCTCTTGTGGATGCGCTACGCTCAGCTTTATTCCGGCGAAGAACTGAGCGAAACCGCAGCACCCGCGCGCAAGGAGAAGCGTGCGGCCATCTCTCCGTCGGATGAGAACGAAGTGCTCGGGTTTCTGCCCCCGCAGGTTCTCGCGGTCTTTCGCAAGGAACTTCTCTATCTGCGCAGAAATACGTTTTTATTCTTCGGCTTGATTTTCCCCCCGATGCTGGTTTTGTTTTTTAGCGTTCAGTTTGCCGGCGCCCATCCTACGGCTTTCAAAAAAGGCGTTTCGCCTGACCTGTTCTTTCCCGGCATGATGGCCTATCTCGTTCTGATTCTTATCGCGCCGGCCTACAACAACTTTGCGTATGAGGGCAAAGGCATTCAGACCTACTTCACGTCGCCCACCGGCTTCAGAGAAATTCTCGTTGCCAAGAATCTCGTTACGGTTCTGTTGCTCTTCTGCGAGATCGCGTTCTGCGTTGTGCTGGTGGGCTGGCGCGCCGGATTGCCGTCCACGCCCGTCCTGTTCGCCACATTGGCAGGCATGATCTTTTCCATAGTAGGGCAACTGACGATCGCTAACTGGTCTTCACTGAATTTCCCGCGCAGAATGGAGTTCGGCAAAATGCAGGGCCAACGGAATTCTGGGATGTCCGTTCTCATCATGTTCGGCGTGCAGATTCTTTTTGGCGGCGTCAGTGCCGTTATCCTTTTTTCCGGTCGCTGGACCGGTAGTCCCTGGCTTCCTGCCGAGGTTTTCTCTGTTTTGGCTGTTGCCGCGCTCGGTGGCTACTTTTCCTCTCTCGATACATTCACCGACCTCGCGGAAAAAAAGAAAGAAGTACTCATCGACACTCTCTGCCGTTGAAATCAGATGCCTTTTCTCTCTGCACCCGCTGCTCTCCGCTCCGCGCCTTAAATTCTCTCGCCGGCCGCACGCCCTTGGTCATCGTTCCGTGTGTCCAGAATGTCACGAACCCTGCGTTCCATCGCGCCCCGGTACTTGCGGTTAGAAGCTCTGGTACTGACGCACTATTTCTGTCCCGTAGGCTTCCTTCCATACTGCATGCATGTATAAAGAACAGCCTAGTCCCGCTGTGCTCATGGTTGAGTCCCCGGCATCCGCATCGCATACCTCCATTTGGAACTCTGAATCTCCTGCGCAACCCGCTTCTACTCTTCCAGTATTGAGCGCAGCGATCACCGGTTTGGATCCGGTGTCTTCTTCAACGCTTCGGCATATGCTGCTGCAGACAGGCCTGGTAAAAGACGTTCAGGAATGGGCCTCGGACAAAATGGCCCAATTGCGCCATGCGCAAGACGTTCCGGACCTCATTTTCCTGGACCTCAACGGAAAGGCCGAATTGGACTTTACCTTCGCGCAACAATTGACCAGGCTTCGACCGTCTGTTCACATTGTGGCTTGCTCTGCGAAGAGAGAACCGAACCCGGACTTTTTGCTGCAGGCCATGCGTTCTGGAGTGCGTGAGTTTCTGCAGAAGCCGTTCGACCGCGTTGAGCTTTCTTCTCTGATCTCCAGAGTTAGCAACGAATACTCCCAGGTTGCCCCCAGCCGCACCGCCACTGGAAAATTATTTGTTGTTTTGGGAACAAAGGGCGGCGTTGGAACTAGCACTGTCGCCGTGAACCTCGCCGTGCAATTGGCTCAAATCCCCGGCAAATCCGCGATTCTGCTCGATTTCTCGCGGCCCATGGGAGACGTTGCCGCGTTGCTCGATCTGAAGCCGTCTTTCCAGTTGCGTGACGCGATGGAGAACTTCAATCGCCTCGATTCCACGTTGCTCGGTGGGCTTTTGACCGCGCACAAAAGCGGCCTGAAGGTCCTCGCCGGCGCCACCCATCTCGAAGACTGGCAGCATGCTTCCTTCCCTGCAATCGAACGCCTCGTCGAAATTGCGCAGCAAGGTTTCGATTTCGTCGTCATGGATTTTGGATCTTTTTATTCCGCCGAGTGGCAAAACGTTTTGCGCGCCGCCGAGGTATTGCTGGTTTCAGAAGCCGATCTCCCCGGTCTTGCGAAACTCCATCGCCATCTCGGCGCGCTCGCCAACTTGCAGCTTAGTTCCGCTCAGCTGCGGTTGATCATCAATCGCTGGCATCGCCATGACGAGCAAGCACTGAAAAAAGTTGAGAACGATATGAAGATGCCGGTTTTCGCGCGATTGCCGAATAATTTCAAACAGGTAAGCGAAGCCACCGTGCGCGGCGACTCCCTTAAAAAAGACGGCGACGCTCTCTCAGGAGAATTCCACAAAATGGCTACGCGCATCGCCGGTCTCAAACTCAGCACGCAAACCAAGAAGTCCGGGCTCGCCCACTTCTTCTCCTTCTAGCTGATTCCCTGGGTTCTTGCCTTCGGCAGCAGCCGCCTTCTGCCTGCCCTCAGCTGCGAAGGGCCCCCGGGGCGCTGGGCGCGAGGGTGGCCCGTTCGTATGCCTTGCCAAGCTCGATCGCGAGAGTAGGAACACTACGCGCCGTAGCGTGATTTCAGACTCGCTTCATTCAAACGTATCCACTCCAGAATGCGATCGAATCTCTCGTCGATTGTCACTTTCGCATGCCTTTTCAACATTTTGGCCGCTTTCCGGTTGTCCGTAAAATAGATCGGCAAATCCGCCTTGCGAACTGCGTCTTCGCTCGTGATCGTGGTCCCGTGTCCGAGCTTCCGTTCCAACAGTTGCGTCCCTTCTCGCAGCGACAACGAGTTTTCAGCACCTCCGCCCAGATTAAAAATATCTCCGCGGAATCGGTCCATTTGATTCATCTGCAATTCCACAAGAGCGCAAACGTCTTCCAGAAAAAGAATGTCGCGGACCTGTTTCCCGTTCCATCCGATATATTTCAGCGGCAGCCTGAAATAATGAGCGATCGCCCACCACACAACCCATCCTTGATCCAATTTAGCGAACTGCCCTGTTCCCGCGATCACTCCAAACCGATTCACTGCGATAGGCATATCGAAGGCATGCGCATATTCCTGGCACGCCGCGTCGGCGATCAGTTTGCTCAATCCATAGATACTACGTTGTCCTCCGTCCACCGCGAATTCTTCGCTGATGCCGTGCGCCGGGTCGAATCCGCGCGCGCGGGATTCTACGGGAAGCTTTTTCCAGGCCTCGGCGTCCCACTCGATCCGCGTCGCGCCCTCTCGACGCGGCAGTTCGAGCAACCTGTCCACGACGTACACTCTGTTGGTGCTGAAAAAAATCAGAGGACAGCGATTGAGTCGCGCGTACTCCAGTACCCGCACAACTCCAAGCGAATTGTTCGTGATGTCAAAAACCGGGTTGCTATATCCGGAAACTACGGATGGCTGCGCGCTCGTATCACAGACAAACTCGATACCGCTCGGCAAATTCTCAAAGTCTTCAGGATTCCTCACGTCTCCGTGTACAAACGTGACCCCGTGCCGCGCCAGCCGTTCCAGATTCGATTCGCTTCCGCGCCGCACCAAGTTGTCCATCACCACCACGCGATGGCTTTTCTCACTCAGCCGAACCGCCAACTCCGATCCGACAAATCCCGCGCCGCCCGTAATCAAAATGTGCAAGCTGTTACACTCCCGCCGCGAACCACTGGCCCACGGTACTCGCGATCCATCCACTGAAGAAACCACACCGTTAAAAAGAGAACGCCGCAATGCAAATTGGCAAACCAGAATAGCAGAGATGCCCGAAGCTCACGGATGCGCCGCGTGATTCAGTTGTTCAAGATCCCGCCGTTCGATTTCGTGGAGCGTCTCTTTGCGCCGAAACAGGTACGATTCGACCTGCGAAACAATTTCTCGTGGCACGGCATGAAACTGGTTGTGCGTAACTTCCCTCCACGATACTGCCCCTCGCGCCGGAATCAGATGGGCCCCCCACTGAAAAATCAGTCCGAGATTCCAAATCACAAAAATGCTTAACGCTGCTCCCAGCCATAGCGAGGCCACTTTTCGGCTCCGAAAATGTGAGCTCACCCAATCCAGCGTTACTGCCAGCCCCAACACAAAAAAGATTGTCAGCGACACAAAAAATCGGTTTCCATATGACGAAATCCCGGGCCAGTCGGGATACGATGCCATGAAGTAGTAAAACGCAAGCAACACGCAAATTACAGGAAGTCCAAGCGAGGGAAACCGCCGCCAAAATAAAAACAGCCCAAACGTCGCAATCGCCAGCAAAGGCGTCCACGAAAATAATCCGTGATTGGAAGAAAAAAGCAGCGCAAAAAACGATGGCGAGCCCCACGCCCACCTTGTGACCGGCACGTAACCGGTTTCGAAGAACCCGCCGTATACGGCCTGCCGCGTGAGGAACGTCGGCAGCAGCGAAAAAAGCAAAACCGTACAAAACAGGACGTGCCGGGCCAATAACAACCCGGCGTGTGGAGAATTTTCGTTCGTGCGTTTCCGCGCCGCGCGATAAGCGGCCAGCGCTTCCGGAATCAGGACCGCTAGTACAATCGCGTTCGGGTAATACACATTCAGCATCAACCCGGCAAGCAGCGCGAGCACAAACCACTGTCCGCCGCTTCGCCCTTCGCGCGTGCGCAGCCAGTACCAAAAAAACAGCGCCACAGCGAAGGCCGAGTGTGCGTGCGACCACGATGGATTGAAGTACATGTATACTGGCAGCGAACTCGCCCACCAGATCGCAATCGTCGCAAACAGCGCCCACCGCTCGGCCACGAATCTGCTCGCCACGCGATAGGACAACACCAGCGCAAGAAATCCATACAGCAGCGTCGCGATCGCCATCGCAAGTAAATACGGAAGGGAAAACCCGTCAGCCGGAACGTGTGCTCCCAAAGCTCGCGCCATCAGCACTCCGGCGTGCGCGCAAATCAGAAATGGCGCCCACAGCATGGCTGGACCGATCGTGAAATGATTATCTAAATGCCCAGTCGCCGTTCGAAATTCTCGTTTCGGATCTCCCTCGGCATCCAATCGAGCTTCGCGAAATCCCTGGTTCGCGTGCTGGTAGTCCGGTGCAAAATTTAGGTTGCGCTGAATCAGCAGCGCCCGCGCGAACGCGTAGTAGCCGACTCCGTCGCCCCGCACCCACGGATTTACCAACGGCAGCGACACCAAAAACAAAATCAGCATGATCCGAGGAGGAAGTTTCGGACGAACCGCGTCACTGTCATTTCGATTGTCGTTCTGACGCTCCAACAAAAAGCCACCCGTTCCGAGAGGAGAAATACATTTCACGGCCGACCGCCGACGCGTGTTCGGTGGCGTGTGTGTCTAAGTATCGTACATCTAACTGGGATTACCAGTCCCGTCGCATTCAGCGCGCGCAACTCCTGGGTGGGAAAATTGGCTGCGGGAAAAACTATCGTGGGGCCAGGCTGCTTGAAACCGCGCTTGGATGCTCGGCAGCTTGCTTTTCCCGCAGATGCGAAGAGACGCGGTCGATAATATCGGCAAGTTTCGTCTGTGGACGAAAGCCTGTCAGTGCCTGCAGTTTCTCGACGTTTGGAACGCGGCGCATCATGTCTTCAAATCCCGGCTCGTACGCCTGATCGTACGGCACGTACGTAATCTTCGACGAACTTCCCGTGCGCGTTTTCACTGCCTGGGCAAGGTCGCCAATCGAGATTTCTTCCGTGTTCCCAATATTTACCACTTCTCCGATCGCTCGCTCCGTATCCATCAGCCGCACCAGTGATTCCACCGTATCGCGCACGTCGCAAAAGCAGCGCGATTGCGTTCCGGATCCATACACAGTGATCGGCGTATTATCGAGCGCTTGCTTCACGAAATTCGGCAGCACCATTCCGTAGCGTCCCGTTTGCCGCGGTCCAACGGTGTTAAACAACCGCACCACGATCACGGGAACCTTGCGCTCTCTCCAGTAAGACAGCGCAAGAAATTCGTCCAGGGCTTTCGAGGCCGCGTAACTCCATCGCCCCTTCGTCGTTGGCCCCAGCACCAGATCCGCTTCCTCGTGGAACGGCACTTGCGTGCTCTTGCCGTACACTTCTGAAGTCGATGCCGTAAGCACCAGCTTGCGCTTCTTTTCCGCCGCTTCCAGGATGATCTGCGTGCCGTTCACATTTGTCTCGATCGTTCGAACCGGGCTCTCCACGATCAGGCGAACGCCCACGGCAGCTGCAAGGTGCACCACGATATCCGCGTCGTCGACAAGCTCCGCAACCAATCGCCGGTTCTCGATCGAATCCAGGTGATATTCCATCCGCTCCCTGGACTTCAGATGGCGGATATTTTCCATGCTCCCCGTCGAAAGATTATCCAGAAGCACCACATGCTCTCCCCGGTCGAGCAGGCGCTCAGCCAGGTGCGAACCGATGAAACCGGCA
>QHYO01000552.1 GCA_003224135.1 Acidobacteriota bacterium
GTTCCGCGCAGTACGGTTGCTGCGAAAAAAATTACAGCGATTGGGAGTGCACTCATGAGGGAAGCCGAAAAAGAGGGCATGAAAGAGGCCGCGAAGAATTCGACGGAGCGCAGCGAGTTCGCCGACATTCGCGACAAGTTGCGTGACGCTTTGCCGCCGGTCGAGCAGTTGGAGAATGGGGCGGAACTTCGCCGCGATCTTTGGCCGGACATGCTTCGGCGGCTCGAGCATTCGCCTGTTCGCGTGCCGTGGTTTGACTGGGCGTTGCTTGCGATTTCCGGCGCCGCAGCCATTTTTTTTCCGGCGCTGATTCCCGCGCTCGTTTATCACTTGTAGTCCGCCTTTCTCACGGGACGCAAGGAATTTTCTCTTCCGAGCGAGTGACTGGTGGGAAATATTGGCGTGTACTTTTTGAGTTGAAAGGCAACTGTGAGGAGGGAGAGGGACCATGAACAAGCATCCGCTTCTTCGCGCATATCTTGCAGGCATCGCGGTGCCGACGGTTTTTCTGATGATCGTGGCCACCGTTTTCACTTTTGTGCGTTATGTCTACAATGCTCCCATTCCCATTGAACGCGTGATTGTGTTCCCGATGGCGTTCGTTCCCAACCTGTGGGGTTTGTGGAACGTGCTGCACGCGGCGTTTTTTACGCAGGGGCGCCTTTCCCTGGGAATTTTTGGCTGCCTGCTTCCGCTACTCCTCGCGCCGCTCGGCTATTTCGTGGCGCACATGCTGGAATTTCCCATCCCCTATCACATTTTCTCGCTTGCTCCGATCGGTCTGCCGGTCGCGATGATTCTCTACTACCTTGCGTGGAAGTATCTCGTTTCGTCCTTGAACGCTGAACTCGGTATTTGCTAACAGAAAGTTCATCCGGGAATTCGCACGCCTTTCCACGTCGTCGTTCTATTTCGCAACAGGTGCAGTGTCGGCGTCTGTGAGTGGGGTTGTGGGCGCAGCTGGGAGTTCGGTACTTTGTTCAATACATAATCTCGGAATAAGTCAAATCTTTGACAGCCTTTAAATAGTGCGCGAAAAAATGTGGGTCTCTGTCGATTTCGAGGCTCCTTATTCGACGTGTATAGAGGACAACCAGAGTGCCGAGACGATGCTCGTCCGAACCTTCGGGCGGGGGACGATACTGGCGGCATCGGTCCTTCTCTGTGCCCAGACATTTACAGCCGCATCCAGAAAGGAAACTCGATGAGACTACTCACCTATCTCAACTATGGCGGTAACTGCAAGCAGGCATTCCGTTTCTACGAGGAGCACCTCGGAGGAAAAATCACCATGATGATGACCCACGACCAACAGCCGAATCCGAGTGAAGTTTCACCCGATTGGAAAAATGCCATCCTCCACGCCCGTATCAGCATTGGAGAAACGGAACTCATGGGTGCCGACGTCCCGCCGGACCGTTTTCAGCCCATGCGTAGCGCCTATCTTTCCCTCATCGTCAACAGCACAGAGGAGGCGGAGCGCATTTATGCGCTCCTCACCGATGGCGGTCAGATTTTCATGCCGATGGAGGAGACCTTTTTCGCTGTCCGCTTTGCGATGCTCCGGGACAAGTTCGGCACGTCCTGGATGATCCTCCACGAACGTCCGAGACCGCAGAGCGTCTAAAAAATGCGCGTCGAGCGCTTTGATGGATCCGGACTCGGCGTACCGAGGCTACAATGCAAGTGAGATCGTACGGAAGAGAAGACTAGCTTCGTGAGCCTGGCCTCGCCACCTCGATTCACTGCACCTGCCGGGCTCACTCTCACTTTCCGTTGTGGGCTCCCGACGCGGCATTCATTTATTTAGTCCAGGGTTCCCTTGCAGACAAATTGGACATCTGGCGCATCACTCCTCTGCCGGCCCTTACCATCTCGCTCCCGACTTCCACATTCGCGACTTCGACATCTCGCCAGATGGTCGTGAAGTCGTCCTCGAACGAGTGCAGGAGCGTTCGGATGTGGTGCTGCTGGACCTCCCCCAACCATAATCCTTGATTGCCTCGGAGACGCGGTTTGGAGTTTGCCTCTGATTGCGGGAGGATGACGGGCAACCTATTCATACCGAAGGGCCACCATCGGGTCCACTCGCGCTGCTCTTCTCGCCGGAATCCAGCACGCTAATGCACCGGTTCCCACCAATAACAGGGTTGTACCCGCCAAGGTCGCCGGATCGTAAGGTTTTAGACCACGCCACAACTCCGCCTCGATTACTCGCCCGAGCAGCAGGCTCACAATCAATCCAATTGCAGCTCCAGCGGTCACCAGCCGCAAGCCCGTCCTAATCACGAATCGGAGCACGTCCGTACGTTCCGCACCCAGGGCCATGCGGATTCCGATCTCATGTGTCTTCCGCGCTGTCGCGTACGCCAGCACGCTATAAACGCCCACAGTGACAAGAACCAGGCCTAGGCATCCGAAAATCGTCATCAGCAAGAACGCAAAGCGAGGGCCCGCATACAAAAGTTGGCTGATGCGATCCTCCAGCGCGCTCGGGAAGGCCAGTGCCACACCGGCATCGGTCGCCCAAACCGCTTGACGCACGTCATTCATCAGAGCTGCCGGTGTTTGCTGCGAGCGCACCAGCAGAACCTGCGCTCCCGAACCTGTAACGGTGTACGGAACCCAGACTTCCGGTTCGATGGGCGCCTGCAGACCCTGGTTGGTCACATCTGCCACTACTCCCACGATTTCAAACCACGGCTCTCTCACCGGATCCGCAAGGGTTTCCAGGCCCGCCAGCTTGATTCGACGCCCCATCGGATCTTCGCCGCGAAGGAAAGTGGACGCGAACGTCTCGTTTACCACCGCCACTCTTCTTGCGTCGTTGACTTCCGCTTCGCTGAATGCACGACCCATCTTGAACGGAATACGCAGCACCCGGAAATATCCCTCGCTGATGTTTTGCAGCAGCGCGTGCCATTCCTCCGCGTGCGACTTGCCGGAGATCTCCATCTTGCTGTCCATACCGCCGTAGGGTGGGAGCGCGCTCGACTCCGTCGCATCGACTACTCCGGGGATCGCCTTCACACGCGCAAGCAGCGGGTGGAAAAATCCGCGGACTTGCGCGGCTGTCTTGTAACGATCTTCGGGCAACGGCAACTGCGTCTGCAAGACGTGGTCCGCCTGCAGTCCCAGATGCACCTCGCGCAGCGCCACAAAACTTCGCATCAAGAGCCCCGCGCCGATCAACAGTGTCAGCGACACCGCCACTTCCATGACCACGACCGTATCGCGCATCCGCCCGGTGCGAAATCCGCCGATCACTCCCTTGCCGCTGTCGCGTAGCGGGTCGTTCAGATCCCGCCGAGCAGCTCGCAGCGCCGGCGCCAATCCGAAAATCAGGGCGGTCAACACAGCCACGACGAGCGTGAAAACCATCACTGGCGCGTTCAGCTCGATGACGGATTCCGCTGGGATCAAATTCAGCGGCATCGCTGCCACGATCAATTTCAATCCACCCCACGCAATCAACACGCCCAGCGCCGCTCCACCGATCGCCAACACGAGACTCTCAACCAGTAGCAATCGCACGAGTCTCGTGCGCCCGGCTCCCAGCACCGCGCGCAACGCGAATTCCTTCTCTCGCGACGTCGCTCGCGCCAGCATGAGGTTCGCAACGTTGCCGCAGCCGATCAGTAGTAACAATCCAACCGCCGCTAGAATCGTGTACAGCGTGGACTCGAATCGCCCTACGACCGTATCTCCCAACCTCTTAACTAACACCTGGAAGTGCGCGGGATAATCCTGCGGATTGATTTTCGCCAGATGATTGGCGATGACAGTCGCATCTGCCGCGGCTTGCGCCTTCGAGACGCCCGGCTTGAGTCGCCCTAGGAGGAACCAGCGCGACGGCAATCCCGCATATCCTGTCGCCGCTCCGCGAATCGGCGTCTCGGGAATCAACACGTCCGCTTCATACCAGCCAAAGCGCGGCGGCATGATTCCGATTAACGTTCGCGCCGTCCCATTCAGCACAAAAGTTTTGTTCAGCACTCCCGGATCACCGTTGAAACGCTCCATCCATGTCTTATGCCGCATCACAAATACCGGCGGTGCTCCCGGCTGGTAATCTGGGGCTTGGAGCACACGGCCGTAGAGAGCCGGCATGCCAAAGAATTCAAATGTGCCCGGCGTCACGTGCGCTCCATAAAGCAGCTCGACACCTTCTCCCTGTTTGTAGAGCACGAGGTCATCGGACGCCGCAATGACGCCGTCAAAAACGTGGTTCTGCTCGGCAAATTCCAGAAGTTCATTCGAGGTGTATCCCTGACGTCCTCCTTCCTGACCCCGCGCAGTATCGTGAATCTGCAGAAATACCATGCGTCCCGGATCCTTGTAAGGAAATGGTTCGAGCAGCACGTTGTCGATCACGCTGAAAATCGCGGTCGAGGCGCCAATCCCTAATCCCAACGTGGCGATAGCCACCGCCGCGAATGCACGACTTCGTCCGAGGCTGCGCAGCGCGTAGCGTAGGTCGCGCCCGAGATCCTCGACCGATACCAGGGTCCACAATTCTCTCCGGTCTTCCTGTAACAGTGTGGTATTTCCGAACTGACGTCGCGCCGCCGCCGCTGCGTCCTCCCGCGACATTCCTTGCGCCAC
This sequence comes from Acidobacteriota bacterium, assembly GCA_003224135.1. GTDB lineage: Bacteria > Acidobacteriota > Terriglobia > Acidiferrales > UBA7541 > Acidiferrum. The sequence goes on from QHYO01000552.1 coordinate 4,606, forward strand.
AAAACGATCTACCAGCAATTGCAAATGCGTCTGCATCTCTTCGTCAAATTCACTGTCGCGTTTTCGAGATCGGAAAAGTCCGAGTACCCTGGCCGTAAAGGCTCGTAGCTGCGAAATTCGCTGGTTATCCATGACTATCTCTCCCCTTCCAATCGCAGCACACGCCCCACTACGCCCGAGATCCGCTCCCAATTCTCGGTTTCCACGGCAAGCCGCTTCTCGCCGCGTGCCGTGATCGAGTAAAACTTGGCCTTGCGGTTGTTGTCGGACGTCCCCCACTGCGCAGCGATCCACCCCTGCTGCAGCAGCCGCAACAACGACGTGTACACCGTACCCTCGTTCAACTGCAGCACATCGCGGCTAACCTGCTCGATCCGCCGGGCAATCCCGAACCCGTGTTGGGGGCCCAAAGCATGCAGTGTCTTCAGGATCATTAGGTCCAGCGTCCCTTGCAGCACTTCCGACTTTTTTGCATTGGTCATGTCGACCTTCCTTTGCACACTGCAAAGGAAGCTACCATTTCTCCTTTGCAATGTCCATAGGTACGAGTCGACTGGGCAGGGGTCCGATTTCCGGGATTCCGACGAGCGCCGGAACGGCCCTCTTGACATGGCTATATTAGATAGCTATCATACAGAGGATGAAGGTAAGCGTAGCAGATGCCAAGAACAAGCTTCCCGAACTGATCAGGGCCGCCGAGGATGGCGAAACCGTGACCATCTGCCGCCGTGGAGTGCCTGCCGTGGATATTGTCCGAACGAAAAAGCCCAGCCGCAAAAAGCGGAGGCTCGGAACCCTCAAAGGCAAGATTCAAGTCCTCGAACCGGAATGGTGGAAGCCCATGTCGGACGACGAAGTCGACGCCTTCGTCGAAGGACGAGACTAGATGCGGTTGCTCTTGGACACGGTCGTCCTGATCTTCGCGGTTGAGTCACCGGAACGACTCACCAAGCGCGCGACCGCTCTTTTGCGGAATACGGAAAACATCTTAGAAGTGAGTGCAATTTCTCTTTCCGAAATCGCTATAAAGGCGGCGCGCGGCAAGCTAAAACTCTCTGTTGCAGACACGCACAGTGCGCTTGAGGACCTGGACCTCCGCATACTGCCCTATACGGCGCATCATGCGTTCTATCTTTTCGATCTCCCGCTACATCACGCGGACCCGTTCGACCGCCAAATCATCGCCCAGGCCGTGTGCGAAAAGATTCCGGTGGTCACTTGCGACGAGAAATTCAGCTTGTACAAAGAACTCAAAGTCCTTTGGTAATTCTTTAGGTTTGGTCTCAAACGGAGTGGACATTTCCGCTCTGGCCTGACCTTCACGAACCACCTCTCCTGAGTCATTCGTGTTTCAAACATGCGTTGAACGCATTGACGGGCAACTAAGAAGTATGGAACCCAGAATCGACCTGCTGAGCGAACCCATAGCGCAACCGCTCGAGGCAAGGACGCTCGCGGGCATCAATCGGGTTTTGACCTTCGCGGACAGTTGTACCGCATCACGGGCGTGGACCTCACGCACATCGACGGCATTGAGGTGCAGAATGCGCAAACGATAGTCTCCGAAGTGGGCGTAGACAACGTGCATTCGCGATCCGCGAGCGGTTTCTTCGCATCCTGCCAAATCTCTCTTCTCGCTGATTCTGAGGCTTAGGCCCAGCAGCAGTCATTGAGAACATTCAGAAGATGGAAATAGATCTTCGATTGCGGGGCCCCTCAATCACCGAGGCCTCTGATACGGGTAGTCGGTTCTGGCCAAAATGCGTTGATGCAAGAGTGGATGCCGCGTCCGCTGTGTATATATCGGGAAGTGAGATGTCCATATGCAGCGCGAGTATCCGCACATTCTGCTTACGGAACGCCCATACGGCCAAGGGCTCCGCCTCCTTCAGGCAAGGGCGCGTTTGGCGTAGGCCCAAACGGCCTCGGACTGGTTCCGGTGGCCGAACTCGTTCTCAAAGAACTCCTTCCATGATGACCCTGCGTCCCTTGGCCAGGAACGCGAAAAGGCTTGGCGTGCGTCTGAGAAGTTTGGGAGCAGCTACGAAAGGCGCTGAGTGGATCGAGGAGTTTACTATGTCGCTTTCCGGATTGACTCCACAGATGAATGGCGAAGCAACCGAGAGGTATCAGCGATGAGTTCGATGAACCGACGGACATTTACGAAACTGGCTGTCGCGATCGGAGCGACGGCTGTTTGGGGTGATTTGTTTGCGGCGCCGTCCCGCGTCGCGTGGCGCGAGCGCCGGGAATTTTTCCCGGAGGGAGTGGCCTCTGGCGACTCGGACAGCGGCAGCGTGTTGCTTTGGACTCGCTGTCCGCAGGCCGAAAAGAGTTCGTCAGCCGAGTTAAGTGTCGAAGTGTCGGAGGATCAGTCCTTCAGGCGCGTAGTTGCGAGAGCAATCACAACTGTCTCGGCCTGTTCTGACTGGACATGTCGCGTGCTGGTCGCTGGCCTGCAGCCTCGGCGAACATATTGGTATCGCTTTACGGACAGGAATGGTAACGGAAGTCGTATTGGTCGAACGATTACCGCGCCGAGTCTGGACGATTCGAGGCCCGTGGCGTTCGCTTTTGTGAGCTGCCAGAACGTGAATCAAGGAGCGCAGAACGCTTATCGCCGAATGATTTTCGAAGACGAGCGGGCCGCTGAAGCGGATCGGTTGGGCTTCGTTCTCCATCTCGGCGATTTTATATATGAGCTGGTCTGGTATCCGGAAGATCGCCCGCAAGGAATGTATGACCGCAGGCTGCGCGACATTGTTCGTTATCCGGACGGAGAAAAAATTCGCGACTTTCACATCCCCACGACTCTCGATGGCTACCGTGCGGTCTATCGCGCCTACCTGCACGACCCGGATCTGCAGGATGCCCGCGCACGCTGGCCATTCGTCAACATGTGGGACAACCACGAATTCAGCTGGCTGGGATGGCAGTCGCTGCAGAAGTTCCAGGGAAAAACGAGACCTGCGCAAACGCGGAAAGTAGCCGCGAACGAGGCTTTTTTCGAATACCAACCGGCACGGATGGCGCGGCCGAGCGGGAACTCATTGGAGCGTTTCAGCCCACCAAAGGTGGTGGATGCGCTGATCACCAAGTTCGACGATCATGGGCTCGGGCAGGAAGCGAACAACCTCGCGGCGATCGGCAGCCTCAAGGGTTATCGTGCAATACGTTGGGGTAGAAATGTGGAACTGATCGTCACCGACCAGCGCAGCTACCGTTCGGAAGAACCGACCGATATGGAGGAGGCGAAACCGCTGGCAAGCGACGATTTCCCCGAGATGCTTCCGCAAGAGGCGATGGAGATTCTCGACGCGGCCCGCGCCTACAATGGGGGCAAGCCTCCGGCGACGATCCGTTCCGTCAACGGCAGCGTGGAAATTCCCAACTTCTGCAAGAACCGGCCTTCGCAGACGATTCTTGGAGCGGCACAGAAGGCGTGGTTCTTTGAGCGGCTCATGAACTCAAAGGCCGTATGGAAGATCTGGGGAAATACAACGGCAACCCTCGACATGCGAGGCGACCCGCAGAATCTTCCTGAAGGAATAGGTAAGCCGTGGCCGTGGGCCGGGTTCGCAGGGTTTGGCGGAGGAGACCACAGCACGGCGTATACCGAGCGAGGAGAGATATACGATTTCGTCAGAAACAATGGAATTGCCGGCTTTGCGACTGTAGCCGGAGACCGCCATAGTTTTTGGGCTGGTCTGGCGGCGAAGTCGCTTCCTCCGCACTCATTTGTCCCTGTCGGAATCGCATTCGTGACGGGTTCGATTTCGGCTCCCGGAATGGTGGAGGCTCTGGAGCACCGCCTGCCGAAGGATCATCCTCTTCGCGCAATTTACCTTGGTCAGGGGCTCGAAGACCGCAAGCCGCAGCCGACCGTGAACATGCTGCTGCGGCATGGTGTGAGGTCGTGCCTGGAGTACGCAAAAAGCGGCGATGTGGAGAAAGCGCGAGCGCTGTCGAATCCTGATTTGTCGCCGCATGTTTCGTTCGTGGATATGGGTGGGCATGGATACTCGATCGTGCGTGCGGCGAGCAACTTCATCGAAACGGAATTCGTGTGCATTCCCCGTCCGCTTGAGCGCAGTGAAACCGAGAACGGCGGTCCCTTGAACTATCGCGCCCGGTTTCGCGCACTTCTTTGGGAAGCCGGCAAAGTGCCAGAACTTGAAGTAAGAATCATCGAGGGCGATCCGAAATTTTCCATCTGAAACGGAGAACCGTTTCCTCGCAGCGTGGAGTTGTGCAGTTGAGGGATGAAAACCAAGACACGGTATCTCTACGCTCTTTGCAGGTCCGTGTCCGGTGCGGGATAGCCAAGCGTTCTCAGCATTGCCACTACTTGACCTTTGTGGTGGAACGCGTGCGTTACGATGTGCAGAATAATAAAAGCTGGGCTCCTTAATTCTCCCACCCATTGCTGCGGTCGTTCGGTCAATCGCCTATTTAGCTCCATATCGCTCAAACCGTGCAGGTAATCTTGCGTCGCGCTCTGGACTCGAGCCTTGTTCGCAAGAAGAGCTCGAAGGTCGGCACAATCTTCTTCACGCCAGTGCGTGCAAGACTGGTCCTGGAGATCCAACACCCAGGTCTCTTCCACCTCCAAAATGTGCACAAGTTGCTTCCGAGATGGTTTTTTCAATCCGGAGAACATGAATCGTCTATTAGGTCCAAGCGGGGTGACACACAATTGCAAATGGTACCAAATTCGAATTCGGCTGACTGCTGAACGGAAACTAGGAGAACTTCGAACAGTACCCACGCACTGATCCCCGAGCATGGAGCGACACAAATGTTTCAAACCTCGACGTTACGCGATCAAGACCCCTGGGACGAAGAGATGGAGCTGCGACGGAGGGCAGCACTACAACCCGAACCTGCGCCGGTAGGCACTGGGGGAGATCCCTGTGTGTCGTTGGAAGAGCTGCCGGAAGAAGGTGAGATCTCCATATCCGACGGAGTCACCGATCTCCTGCATGCTGCGATGGTCGTTTTCCAGCATTCGCTTGGCGGCAGCCACTCGAAGTTTCTGCAAGTAGATCAGCGGAGCATCTCCGGTGGCTTGCTTAAAGCGACGGACGAAATTGCGTAAGCTCATGCCCACGAGCCGGGCCGGATCCTCGAGCGAGAAGGACCGGTGAAAGTTCTTATGCAGCCACTCCTGCGCGCTGGAGATAATGTCATCGGAATGCTCGGTTTTTAAAGGGACGATAGCGAACCCGGCCTGCCAAGCTCGCGGTGTCTCGACGAGCAGTGCCTTGGCAGTTTGCATGGCCACCTCGTGGCCGCAGAATTTCTCCACCAAATACAGACTGAGATCCAGCGAGGCGTGCACACCGCCTCCGCAGTAGAAGCCGCGGTCTTCGGTCACCATCAATTCCGGCATCCACCGCACCTTCGGATATTTCTGACGAAATTGCTCTGCCAGTGCCCAATGTGTAGTTGCGCGTTTGCCGTCGAGCAGGCCGGCAGCGGCAACCAGGCCCACGCCCGAGCATACGCTGGCAATGGCAACTCCGCGCTTATGCCAACGGCACAGCCAGGGCACAACCGACGCGTTGCGCTCAACTACATCGTCCACGCTTGGTCCAGTCGACGGGATGAAGATCAGCTCTGTCTTACGGATGGCTGTGAGTGCAGCGGCAGGACGGATCTGGATCGGCCCGTCACACTGGACCGCTCGGCCCCGCACCGACGCTGTCGTCACTCGAAAGCGAGGAGCCGCTGGCTTCCCCGTCAGGACGTTCCACAGCTCTCCGGCATGACGGAACACCTCCATCGGTCCGATAGCCGTGGAGGAGAAAGTTCCGTCGAGAAACAAAACGGTGACATCGATCATTCGCATCTCAGAGCGCTGAATCCAGGATGGCTGAATCACCCATGCACAATGGCATATCTGCCATCTTGTCGCAACCCCCATTTTACGTCTACCCTTGAACAACTCGAACAGGAAGTCGTTCGGTTAGGGGTTCACATGGAGGATGTAATGAAGAAATACATCATCGAGCGAGAGATTCCGAATGTCGGGAGTCTGGATCCAGAGCAACTCCGGGAAGCTGCTGCGAAGTCCAACCAGGCGCTCCGTGACCTTGGACCGGATATTCAGTGGCAGGAATCTTTTGTCGCTGCTGACAAAACGTTCTGCGTTTATCTGGCGAAAGATGAGGCAATCATCCATCGGCACGCAGAACTGAGTGGTTTTCCTGCCAGCAAGGTCACAGAAATCTGCAACATAATTGGCCCGGCGACTGGTGCTCAGCCGGTAGATGGATCAGCGGGCAATGCACCTGGATAGCTGGAAATCCATCACTGTTCATCGCGAAGATCTGGCAACTAGATAGACAGGAAAGAATTTGGAGCATAAACGCTGGGATGCTTATTGAAATTTCAATTCGGGAATCGGGCAAAGTGACCATTCTGGATCTTCGTGGTACGTGCACGCTGGACAGTGGCAGTGAACGGCTCAGTGGTCAACTGCGACGATTGTTTAACAACGGCGTGTGCAACCTAGTGTTCAACCTCGAAGGGCTGACGCAGGTGGATAGCTCCGGCATCAGTGTTTTGGTCGAGACCTATCTTTCCGTGAGACGTAACGGAGGCAATCTCAAACTGCTTCGCCTGGGCAACCGAGTGAGGATGGTTTTGAATCTCTTCCGCCTGCTCGATATTATTCCGAACTTTGAAGACGAGACTCAAGCATTGGCCAGCTTTTGTGGTGCCAAGGTTCCTTCGCAAAAGCCTGAGTCGGCCGAAGTTTGTGGATTGTGATTGGCGGTCGCTCACCTTAGATGGCATTTCCATTCTGACTTTAGAGACGACAATGACTACACGTCATTGCTGCCCTTACGATCGCTAATCCGCTTTGGCAGGAGGATGCTCCCGTCACGCGCAACGGAAGCCGATTTCAACCCGCGCATACCCGGGCTCCGAAATGCAAACGAATTCACTAAGGGTGTAAATATGAGAAGGCTTTCCCTGCAGCGCGCACACAGGTTGCCGTTTGTTGGGCTAATTATCATGGTGTTATTCACCATGAGCATTACGCCGGCGCGCTCGCAAACCAGTAGTTATGAGTTCAACGATTCCCACTTCCACTTGACCAACAATGTTCAGCAAGGTCCTGATATTCACGATTTTCTGAACATGATGGGAAATAAAACCGGCCGCGTGGCGTTGTTCGGCGTCCCCTTGCAGCAACAGTGGTCGTACCGGGTTGACGGAGATCGTGCGCCGACCTATTACCTGCACTCCGACGCTCCGTTGTACTACTACTCGTTTACGGACGCGTGGATTGCGATGGCCTATAAGTCCCTAACGACGGAACAGCAGGCCCGCTTTGATCCCATGATTACCGGCTTCAACCCCACGGACATGTATGCCGCGGATCACATTCGCAGAGTGCTGCAAACTTTTCCAGGTGTGTTTACTGGCATCGGCGAGTTCACGATTCACAAAGAGTTCGTGTCGGCGAAAATCCCCGGCGAAGTCGCAAGCCTTCAGAACCCGGCTCTCGATCGCATACTCGATTTCGCTGCCGAAGTTGGTTTGCTGGCCATACTGCACAATGATGTCGACATCCCTATCGCAAAGGACGTTGCGAAAGACGAATCCGAACCTGCCTACCTCAACCAAATAAAAGCCGTCTTCAAGCGGCATCCCAACACGACCATCATTTGGGCCCACATGGGTTTGGGACGTTTGGTCGCACCGGCCACCGGGTACCTTGCGCAGATCGAAGCGATCTTGCGCGATCGGGACTTTCCTAACGTCTACGTCGACATCTCATGGGACGAAGTTGCTAAATATTTTGTCGCGAGCCCGGAAGCAACAAAGGGATTGGTCGATCTGATCGAACGCTACCCGGATCGTTTTCTGTTTGGCACTGATGCAGCCGCGCCTGCGGATCAGTCCAAGTATTTGAAGGTTTTCTATCAATACGAGCCTTTGTGGAAAGCACTCGATGCGGCAACCTCCCGCAAAGTCCGTTCGCGGAACTACGAACGAATCTTCGATGAAGCACGCGGCAAGGTTCGAAATTGGGAGAACGCTCACATGCGAGGCGCAAGTTCAAATTGAATGGTTGACCGGCGCTCAGAGGCTTTCACGCGGCATAAGCTGAGTGAGTGCAAATGAACCAACCCGAATACCATCACGTTGATGTATTTGCGGCTAGACCTTTTTCTGGAAACAGCCTAACGGTTTTCCTCGCTGCTGGTGCTCTCCTTGGCAGCCAGATGTTGACGATTAGGCAGGAAATGCGTCACTTCGAAAGTATATTTCTGTCGTCTGCAGGAACGCCGAATACCTTTCACGCCCAGGTGTTCGGCTTGACGGGAGAACCGGACTTCGTGGGACACCCATTGCTCGGGGCAGCGCGCTCGACGCCCGCAGACTCCATGGCTCGCCGGCAGGTCGTCAGATGCTTAGATACGCTTGAGTGTCGGCCGAGAGAGCGTCTTGCTGGCGGTGGTCTCTTATTGCGAACGTTAGGCAGCGACCAGCAAGCGAGACTGATCAGGAACAAGGCCCCCGCGATCCAAACGGCGTGATGCGCTACGATATCCACCGCAACGTCTACCGGGTTATGCACGCCTAACAGCCGCTCGGCGATCCAGCCCACGGACGCAAAACCGGCAAAGAGGGCCCCGCCGATTCTTAGAAGTGGGTACGCGCGTGTGCGACTCATTAGAACAAGCGGCGGCATGGTAGCGGCGAGCACGATCAGCTGCATCGTTTCGATACCCAGGTTGAACGCCAGAATGCCGGCCACACGCTCCCACCGGCCGAGCCCCAACTCCTCCAGGGTTGCAGCAAATGCTAAACCATGAATAAGTCCGAAGAACGCTGCTATTCGCGCTTCGCGTCCGGGGAAAAGTGGGCGGAGAGCGTGAACAGCGGAGAGAATGATCGACAGAGCGATCAGTACTTCGACTGGACGGGTGGGCACGCGGAACAGCCGCAATGCCGCTAGCGCGAGAGTGATCGAGTGCCCGACGGTAAACGCCGTTACCACTCGCAAAATCTGCAACAGGCTTTCACGCACCCCAGCGAACCCGAACCAACGCGAACCTAGAGCGAGTAGTGGCGCAGGCAGAAGCAGTGCGAGCAAGAACAGAAGGTGGTCTGTGCCTTCAGCAATGTGCCGCATGCCGAGACGGAATATGCTTGCGAAGCCGACCGCGCCCATCGATCCGTGAATGGTTGACCGCCCCTTCAAAGACGCGGGGTTTGAACTACTGCCAGCCTGCGCGTAATCCAGCTGATAGAACGATTGGCTCTCGTTTCGATTCTGGGCAAGGATCCGAATATTTGGGTCGCGTGGAACCAGACAATTCACCAGATAGGCGGATATCTCATTGCGGTGATGGTTCTCGAAAACGATTCTCCGTTCGGGCCCACCACGGGACAGATCCACAGTGAACTCAATCTGAATTTCACCGAGTCCTTCTTTGATCTCCTCGGTTGCCGGAAACTTCTGTGACACAAGCGTTGGCCGCGCACTGTTTCCGTCAACCGTAACCGACAGATCGCGAAGCACCCGCTCCGCGTAAGTCCGCTGCTCGGCCTCCGAGATAACGCCGTCCCCGTTGGTGTCGATGCTCGCAAGCACCATGGAGGAAACCGCGACACCCGGGACCAAACGCATGGAGGCCTGCACACGGTCTTTCTCCACCGAGATGATGGTGGCTTGCAGGTATTCATCGAGCCTGTGCGCGAAGCCACCCGCTCCCAGCGACAGAAGAACAGCGGCAGCGGCAACAAACTTCGTGTTCATTTCGCCGCGAGCCCCCGGCCGTAGTCATTCGTGGGATCGCGGTACATCGTATGGACGTGCATGGAGGGATCGCCGCCCAGGCGCTGGGGCGCGTACTCGATGACCAGGTGCGGGCCCTGAATCCGATAATAGGCGCTGATGTTGTTTCCCGGAGTAGCGGTGATTGGACCGCTCCAGGCAAACCAGGTCTCGTTGATACCGGCTTTAAGCTCGGCCATACGGGACGCGGCCGCGCTTTCGTGAATAATTCCCGCCCACTCGGATATCAGATCGAGCAGCATCGCGCGTTGCCGCTCCTTCATCGCGGAAGCCTTCAAACCCTCGGGCTCGATCGTTTTGCCATCCTGCCCCGGTCCGAGCACAAGATCGGCCAACCGATAACTCAGAATCGCTTGTTTCCGCTGATTCTCGTCGAGGGCATTCAGAAGGGCCAAAGCCTTGTCGCTCTCTTGGCCAAGAGGCCGCACGGTTTTTCCGTTGCTCGTGTAGAGAGCAGGTTGAGCGCCAGTGAGAGTCGGCGTGAGAACACCGCGTGCCCCGGCAATGGTGATATTGAGCGCCAGATGGTGGCCTCCAAACTGCAGCATCCAGGGATCTTTTTCGGAAGGCTTTCCCAGAATTGAAATGTAGTAGAGATCTTTTCCGAAAATCGGGTTGTTATTTTCTTTGATCTTGTTGACCTCATCGCCTTCCATAATTTGCTCGACCTTCTCGAAACCCCTTCGGCTGAGCGCGGACGAGACGAGAGCCAGAGCGGCAGAACGCTGAGCGGCATTCAGTTCCTTGAGGCTCACGCCAGCCCGCGGAACGAACGACGTCGGAAAGTTGGACCAGTTTGCCCGTTGCTTGTCATCATCAAATGCGAAGAGCACGCTTTGCCGCTGCTTCTCATCGAGCGCCGAAAGGAAAGTATTTGCGGCGCTCACGATTCGTGAAGTCGCTGTCTGCGCCGCGGCGGCTGTTACCGACGAACAGATCACGGCCAATGCGCCGACGCCACGGATCGTTCTCATGGAAAAAACATTCATCCCCGGTGCTCCTTTTCAGCCGTGTTCAGGCAGCTGCTCCCTACAGTTACTTCCCCCGATTTCGGAAGGCTGTTCCCGATTGTGGGAAGCTGACCACCAATAATGTGCGGGTCGTCGGGCGGGCTCCGCTGCTAGCAAAGTCGCCAACCTGGTTCATGATACGCTCGCTGACTTCGAGTGGCGTTGAAACCGCAGGATCCGAAATGGTGCAGGAACGAAAAGGTGGCCTTTTGCAACCTCTTGGTTTCGCGGAAATCGAAGAACTCTTTTGCAAAGGAATGGCAGCGACGACGAGCCTCGAACCGCGACCTCTACCGTGACAGTTAGCGGGTTATAAGTACTTTCAACAATACGGAAGGCGCGGACCGCACTGCAAGGCATTGGAAGTACGTCGGAGACAAAGTTATTATGTATCGCGATGTGTATCGCGCTTTCCTCTTGATCAATTCGAGAAAGTGGAACTAGCGAAAACAGTGTGGCGCACGCGGGCCGAGGATTGCTTCCGAGCAGGGGAGTAGCTCGTCCTCCTAATGTGGATTAGTATTGAAACGGACTGTTCTCGCCGAGGAGCATTGGGTGATTTTCTCCGAGCCCAGTTCTGGTACACGGCCGGCCCAACTTTCGCTCGACCACCGCCAGATCAACGGGGGAAGATCCGGATCTGCTTCAGGCAATTCGGCCATCTATATGCAACTTTCAAAGTCGTGAAAACTTTCGCGTCATTTAACGGAGGTCTCGCATGCAGTCTGTGGGAGTGATTCGCCAGCTCGGGCGGTATCCGGTCAAGTCCATGCGAGGCGAGGCCTTGCCCGTCACGACCCTGACGTTGCAGGGGGTGCCGGAGGACCGGCGCTACGCGTTCGTCCAGGCGGCCTCGCGCAGCTCGTTTCCCTGGCTCACTGCCAGGGAGCTGCCGGAACTGCTTTGCTACGGGACTGCCGTAGAGGAAACCGGCCCGCCGGAAGTGGCAGTGACGGTTACCACCCCCAGCGGGGAGAAGTGGCCTATTGCGAGCGACGAACTCCGCCGGGCACTCGAGGCGCGCTCGGGCCGAGCTCTCTTTTTGCTGCGCGACTACCGCGGCTCCTACGACGTCGCGCCCGTCTCGCTCATCAGCCGTCAGACGATAGCGCGGATCGCGGAGGAAAGCGAAACTAAAGAAGACCCCTGGCGGTTTCGTCCGAACCTGCTCGTCGATCTGGAGGTTGGCGAAGCCTTCGATGAGTTGAACTGGGTCGGCCGGATTCTCCGCGTGGGAAATGCAGCGCGAATTGCCATAACGGAAGTCGACCAGCGTTGCATGATGATCAACCTTGATCCGGCGAGCGGAAAGGCGAGCCCCAGCATTCTGCGCTGCGTCGTCCAACAGCACGCACAGTGCGCCGGAGTCTACGCGACGGTTCTCACTCCCGGGGAAGTGCGAGTTGGTGACACGGTGTCGCTGGAAATCTGAAGGTGGGGATTGGCCGCTGCAGTAGCGACTGTGGTGTTGTGCTCACGGCAATCAGCGGGGCAACGCGCTCCCCCCACGGAATGGCCCGTGTGCGCGCCGGCTGCATTCTGGATGGTTAGGAATCCCGGTCTCGGAATCCGTTTGAGCAGCGCAGACCATAAATCAATTAATGGGAGTTTACTTCTCCTTTTGTAATAGCTGCGACCTTAGCCTGGACGGCACGAATGTAGTCTTCAGGAGCCAGCAAGACTTGCAGCCCCCGCATCCCTGCCGATACAGAGATTACATCGCAGATTTCCGCAAGCTCGTCGATGTATACGGGGTAATCTTTCTTGCACGCCAGAGCGGTAACTCCCCCACGAACGTAACCGGTCGCGGCTTGCACTTCCTTCAAAGGAAGCATGTCGACCTTCCGATCCCCTGTCTGATGTGCGAGCGCCTTGAAGTCCAGCTCTTCGGTCGCGGAAATTACCGCTAAATAGATTCCGTTGCGGTCCCCCTGCACGGCAAGAGTCTTGAAGAGCTGCTCTGGCGGTATGCCGATTTTTGCCGCCACTGTTCCCGCGGACAAATCTCTAGGATCCACCTCGTACTCGCGCAACTCGTACTTTATCCCGAGTCTGTCAAGAACTCGCACGGCGTTCGTCTTGACCACTGAATGCGGCCTCATCTTAATGTCAGACAGTTGGATGCGTGTCTCGTCGCGAAGAATACAAGGGCCTTATGTTCGACAATTTGGTTCCTTCCTGTTTGCCCGTCATCCATCCGCGATGATTGTTTTTCTATTCCGCTACAGCAGCCTGCCTATTCAAGCATCTTGCCCTTGAGCTCGGGGATCAAAAACAAAGTCGCGATGATGTCCAGCGCGTAGATGGATGAAAAAGTGCGGCGTACCTCTGGCATTGCTTGTCGGCAGCCCGCTTTGTCCGGAGCAGGTACATTCGCCCGGTACACTGCTTACGCCATCAGCGATGCGAGGAAAGTGCGACGATTCCTGCTAGAATTGCGCGGGGCGGGTCGGTGTGCGCACCACCTTAGAGTGCAATGGATCGAGAATGCTAACCATTTTTTCCACTCCAAAGCCATTCGAGGGCCACAGCAATGTGATCCAGCGAAATGCAATCAAGAGCTGGACCTTACTGCACCCTGAGGTAGAAGTTATCCTCTTCGGAGATGAAGAAGGGACAGCTGAGGCTTGCCGAGACCTTGCGATACGCCATGAGCCGCACGTAATCCGGAATGAGCATGGCACGAAGTACCTCAATTACATTTTTGATCGGGCTAACCAAATCGCCCGCCATAACATCCTCTGCTATGCGAACTGCGACATAATGCTGACCTCCGACTTTCGCGCAGCAGTCGAGGTGACCTCCAAAACCTACAACGAGTTCCTTATGATGGGAAGGCGCTGGGATACGAATATCACTGAGCCATGGAACTTCAATCAAGCTGAGTGGGATCGACAGTTGCGATCGCTGGCCTTGTCGACTGGGAGACTGAATGGGCCGAGCTGGGTGGATTATTTCTGCTTCTCGCGTGACCTGTACTACGGGAAGATGCCGCCGTTCTTGATTGGCCGTGATGGATGGGATCCATGGCTCATCTGGTTCGCCCGCAGCAGCGAGGTTCCTCTTGTCGATGTGAGCCGGGCGGTTATTGCAGTACATCAAAACCACGACTACGCGTATCTGAAACGGGGACCGGCGGCTATCCACAAAGAGAAGGAAATAAGCTACAACTTGAATCTAGGAAACGGACCAGGCTGGCACTATTACGCCGCTAACGCGGCGACAAGACAGCTTGTGGATGGCAACCTGAGGTCTAACCCACTGGCACGTCTTGGACCCATGCAACGCCGAATCGTGTGCGGCTTGTACTCGACTTGGTTCTCATTTCTGAAGATCACAAGGCCGATGCGTCATCCGTTGGGATTGCGCCGAATGTGACGCATGATCAGCATCTTGTGAGTTAACTAAAAGACTTGCTTGGTGGAGCAGACCTGCGACTCGGCAAATGTGAGAAGGAGCTGGTCTGAGTTTCACTTAGCAACGCATATCATGTGATCGAAAAAATAGGGAACTAAGAACTCAGTCGTCTTTTGCCGAAAGAGTCCCAGGCGAATGATGTTCTCGCCAAACAGCTCAATGGCCCAGTGTTTGCCGACCCCTCGCATCCACCCGGTTGCCACGGAACGACTTCTCTCCCCGTGGTGAATTCTCTCAAACCTGGAAACCGAGAATCCTGCCTTGGCTAACCCCTTCCTAAGAGAGTTCGAATTAAAAAAGGAAAGGTGTTCTGGGAGACACAAATAAGTCCAGCGGCTTCCCGCGAGGCGGGCTGTGAGAGAACCGGAGTCACCTGTGCCTAAAAGCAGCCAACCACCAGGTCTTAAGATGCGCCGCGCCTCCCGGAAGATGGGAGTTGGGCTGGGTAGGTGCTCTAGAACGTCGAAAGAACATATCACATCAAAAGATTGTGCTGGGAATTTTGCTGTAACGAGGTCGCATTCGCGGATACTAAGCCCGGGACGCTTTCTGGCCCGCTCGGCAGCCAAATGAAAGAGTTCAATGCCAAACCGTTCCCAGTTTCCTCCGAGCGATTCCAGAAAAAAACCGCTTGCACAGCCTATGTCAAGGATCGTTCCCCCTTTGTGAAACGCTTCGGTCAACAATTGCCGAGCCACACGAAAATCTTCGCGGATTCCGCTATGCTCCTCGGCTAGGCTCACAAGATAGTCTTCCCCTGATTCGGCATAGTGTTCGTGAAGATCGGCGGCGTTCGGCTGTTGGAGTTTGAACAGGAAGCTGCACTCGCGGCAGGCAACAACGGTAGCACCGGCGAAGCCAAGTTCCAATGCGCAGGCACGCTGGGGGTCATCTATGACGTGCCGAACATGAAACTTGCGCTGTAGCCGACAACTTCCGCATACCGGGCAAACCTTTGCGATCTCGAAACGATCAGTGTGTTGGTTATTAGGTTGTTTCATAGAAGGATAACAAACTCATTATAGAGGTGCATTTATTGGCCGCGCCACTGGTCGGAGCGAAGCGGATGGATTTTCCAGAGAGTGATCGAGATCGCCAGGCATGTGGTTGTTGAAGCTTTGCAAAAGTGTGCCCGCACGATCCTCAGAGAGGTTTTCGATTCGCGGTTGGCGGCGAGGTTGCCCTTTATTACAACTCGGAATTCCCGGCCTTTCCTCGACTCAAAAGTGGAAGATCATGTTGCAACTCGATCCTGAATAGCCTTAACGCCGGAATACTGCAAGTCTTCTGCCCCCAATATGAAATCTGGTTTTCCGGAAGATCTGGATGTCTTCGCCAGCCGGTTATTCTTGCTTCGCGGAGGATTTTGAGAAAAGCACCTTCCGTCGTGGCATTTCCCGTCGACTGGATACTCGTCGCAGTCCGCGACGCCCGGCCAGGAAGAAGGCCCGCTTCAGCGGTTCACATAAACCAACGGGGAGAGAACATCAGTCCCTTGACGGATGTAGAACGCTCGATCCACCGGGACATCTCGAAACTGCTGCACTTGTTTTGGCAATGGCCATGTGACCTCAAC
>QHYO01000551.1 GCA_003224135.1 Acidobacteriota bacterium
GGAAGAGGAAGTGAAAAATTTCTACGCGCGCATCCAACGGCTTTTGCCTGACGAAAAGATCCCGGTGGTTATCGAGCCGAAAGTGGATGGCGTTGCGGTCTCGCTCATTTACGAAAACGGCAAGCTGCGACAGGCGGCGACCCGCGGAGACGGAAACGTGGGCGACAATATCACGCAAAATATCCGGACGATCCGCTCGGTGCCGGAGCGCCTGCGCGATGGCGCGCCGAAACTTCTGGAAGTGCGCGGCGAAGTTTACATGGACAGAAAAGGTTTCGAAAAACTGAACGACGAACGCAAGAAGCAAGGCCTGCCGCTGTTTGCAAACCCGCGCAACGCCGCGGCCGGTTCGCTAAAGCAACTCGATCCGGCGATCGTGGCGAAACGTCCGCTCGGCATCGTGTTTTACGGAACCGGGGCGAACGAAGATGTGGACGTAGACCGTCACTCGGAAGTCTTTCCGCTGCTGCAGGAACTGGGCTTGCCCACGACCGAGCGCTGGTGGGTGGCCGAGTCGCTCGAGGAGATTTTGGACGCGATTCACCAGCTGGATGGCATACGTCACAATTTTGCTTATCAAACGGACGGCGCAGTCGTGAAGGTCAATTCATTCGCCCAACGCGAGCGGCTCGGGTTTACCGCCAAATCGCCGCGCTGGGCGATCGCATACAAATATGCAGCCGAACGCGTCCAGACGCGCCTCAACGACATTGTGATTCAGGTCGGGCGCACTGGAATTCTGACGCCGGTCGCCGTGCTCGAACCCGTGCTTGTGAGCGGCAGCACTGTCGGCCGCGCCACATTGCACAACGAAGACGAAATCAAGCGCAAGGACATCCGAATCGGCGACACGGTTGTGATCGAGAAAGCCGGCGAAGTGATTCCGGCCGTGGTCGAGGTGGTCAAATCGAAACGGCCGCGCGGCACCGCGCCGTTCCGTTTCTCCAAGCACATTCACGGCAAGTGCCCGGTGTGCGGCGGCCCCATTCGACGCGATCCGGAATTTGTCGCATGGCGGTGCGAAAATCTGCATTGCTCAGCGCAAACCACGCGGCGCCTGGCATTTTTCGCCGCGCGCGGCGCGCTCGACATCGAAAGTGTGGGCGGAATTGTGGCCGATAAACTGGTCGAGCGTGGATTAGTTCGCGACCCTCTCGATTTGTTTGAGTTGAAAACTGAGCAGCTCGCGAAACTCAATCTCGGCACGGATGAAGCGCCGCGCGTTTTCGGCGAGAAAAACGCGACCAAAGCAATTAATGCAATCGAACGCGCGCGAACGTTGCCGCTGTCGCGCTGGCTTTTCGCTCTCGCCATTCCTGATGTCGGCAAGACGACCGCAACACAGCTCGCCCGCTTTCACGAAACGATCGAAGATGTCGCTACCTCGCAATTGCTCCGTGACGTTCTCGAATATCACGACAAAGAAAAGAACGAACGTGGAGAAATTGCTGAACGGCTCATTAAATCCGGTTTCGCTAAACCTTCGAAGAGTAAGGCTGACAAAGACCGCGGCATCGTGACTGAAGTCGGCCCGGTGCTCGCACAGAGCGTGCTTGATTTCTTTGAATCCTCGGCCGGGCAAAAAGTTCTGCGGCGAATGAAGGAACTCGGAATCAAGCCGAAGAGGGAAAAAGTTTCAGCGAAGAAAGCAGCCGAATTGCCGTTGGCTGGAAAAACTTTTGTGTTGACCGGGACGCTGCCTGCGATGACGCGCGAGGAAGCCACGGAAAAAATCGAAGCGCTCGGCGGCCACGTCACCAGCAGCGTAAGCAAGAAAACCGATTACGTCCTCGCCGGCGCCGAGCCAGGCAGCAAATTCGATAAAGCAAAGGAGCTCGGCGTAAAAATCATCGATGAAGCAGCGTTTCGAAAAATGCTGTAGCCGCTTCGCTGCGCGAAGCGTTGCTCCCGCCCGCTATGGCGTGGTTTGCGCTGCGGACTCGAGCCTTAGAGGAATCGCACGGTTCGCGTCGGCTGCCGCGGGAACACGCGTGCCGTCGGAGAGCATGGGCACGTTTTTGCTGGCCGGATGAAGATCGGCCTGCACATGGAAAGTCAGTTTCTGATTTCCTCGGATCACCGTGATCGGAACGGTATCGCCTGCGGTAATGAAAAAGGACGCATCCAGCACATCTTCCGGTCCAGTCACTTTTTTCCGGCCCACTTGCAAGAGAATGTCTCCGGTTTTGATGCCGGAACGAGCAGCGGGCGTGTCCTCCATGATCTGGGTCATTTCTGCGCGGGAACCTTCCACTGGTTGAGGCGCCTCCGAAACATTGATCCCGACCCAGCCGTGTCTGGCCTCGCCGAAACGTACAAAATCGCTGCGGATTTTTTCCGCAGCTTCGATCGGCACCGCATAACACGCCGAGGTGTTCTCGAGCCTGCTGACCACTATGCCAACAACCTCGCCTTGCATGTTCAAGAGCGGCGCCCCGGCTTCTCCGCGTTGTGTGGGGAGATTCACGCGCAAATGCGTCGTTGAAAAATAGCGGCCGAGGTACTTTTGATCGAATCCCGCGATCATTCCGCAGTTGGGCGTCTCTGGCAGATCCAACGGATAACCAATCGCCACGACAGGCGCTGCCACTCCCAGTTCTTCAGATTTCCCAATCGGCAGAGCCGGCGTGGCTGCATCTATTTTTAGCATGGCTGTCCCGCTGCGGATGTCTGCCAGAAGCTGACGCGCCGGATATTTTTTACCGCCGAATTCGATCGTGAAATTTCCTGCTTCACCTCCAACTGTGTATGCGGTGTAAAGCGTGCCGGTCGGGTCAACGAAAAATCCGGTGCCGCAAATTTCGCTGTGTTCGTCGACACCATGAATCTTGACCACCGCTTTGGCGACGCGCTGGAAGATGTCTTTAAGCTGATGGCTGATTGCTGCAGTCGACTCCGCCT
>QHYO01000549.1 GCA_003224135.1 Acidobacteriota bacterium
AGCCCTGGGCGCGCGAGCGCATCGCAAAATCGCCGCGCCACAGCGAGTGGGTCACGGTAAAGCACGACGGCCGAAATGTGGAGACTCTCGTCGTCTACCCCGAATCGAAAGAGAAGCGGCCCGTGGTGCTGGTGATTCACGAAATTTTTGGATTGAGCGATTGGGCGCAGGAACTTGCCGATGAAGTCGCCGCTGCTGGCTACATCGCCGTCGCGCCGGATCTTTTGAGCGGCATGGGACCGAACGGCGGCCGCACCAAAGACTTTCCCGCAGGCGCAGTCACTGAGGCCGTCAGCAAGTTGAATCCCGATCAGGTTACGGCGGATCTGAACGCCGCGGCGGACTTCGGCAAAAAGCTGCCTGCCGCAAACGGGAAATTGTATGTCGCGGGATTCTGCTGGGGCGGCGGCCAAACTTTCCGGTTCGCAACAAATCGCGGCGATCTCTCTGCGGCGTTCGTTTTTTACGGCCCGCCACCAGGCAAAGACGCAATGTCGCGCATCAAGGCGCCCGTTTACGGCTTCTACGCAGGAAACGACGCGCGCATCGACGCCACAATTCCAGACACCGTCGCGGCGATGAAAGCCGCTGGAAAAACTTACGAGCCCGTGACCTATGACGGCGCAGGCCACGGCTTCATGCGCGCCGGCGAAACGCCCGACGACACCAACCCCGCCAACAAAAAAGCCCGCGAAGACGCCTGGAAGCGCTGGAAAACTCTCCTCGCACAATAACCTTTCAGGGATACTGCTTAACCAGAACGAGCTCCGTGATTTCCCGGCACACTTAGCAACGGCCACTTGGTCCCGCTGTGGTATTCCTGCGAAACCAGTTACAATGCCGCCGCATGGCGCTCACACGACGGCTTTCTTCCAACACTGCCGCGCTGTTCATCTCTGCATTTTTCTTCCTACTATCCGCTCACGCGCAGAAACCTTCGTCAACCGTGGCGGACACTCCGCTCATCCTCAAGCATGTCACCGTCGTTGACGTACGCACCGGCACGCTCGAGCGCGATCAAACCTTGATCATCGACCACAACCGCATCGTTTCGATCGGCCCCGGCAAGTCCGCAAAATTCCCGAGCAGTGCGGCAATCATTGATTGCAGCGGCCTCTTCGCGATCCCCGGCCTCTGGGACATGCACGTTCATCTCGCATTCGGCGATTGGTTTCCTGGCGCGAAAGATATTTCGTTGCCCCTCTTCATCGCCAACGGGGTCACAGGCGTTCGCGACATGGGCAGTGAACTCGACGTCATTCAGAACTGGCGCAGCGAGCTCGCATCCGGCCGCCTCATCGGCCCGCGCATTTATACCTCCGGGCCCATGCTCGATGGCCCGAAGCCGCGTTTTCCAAGTTCCGTCGCCATCGCCACGCCAGACGATGCGCGCCGCGCTGTCGCCGACCTCAAGCGTCGCGGCGCGGACTTCATCAAACTGCAATCGCTGATCCCACGCGACGCCGTCTTCGCCATTGCTGACGAAGCCAAAAAACAGCAGATCCCCTTCGAAGGCCACGTGCCCGACTCTGTCCGCGCCTCCGAAATGTCCGAAGCGGGCATGAAAAGTTTCGAGCATCTCATCGGCATCTTTGAAGGAAGCTCACCCGCCGAGGACGAGTTCCTGAAGGGAAACAAGACCGAGGCGCGCTTCCTCGCCGGCTACGATCCCGCGCGTGCCACCTCACTTGCCGCGACCCTGGCGAAGAACCAAACCTGGCAATGTCCTACGCTCGTGTGGGAACGCGGCGGCAATTTAATCGATGTCACCGATTTTGCCAAAGACACGCGCGCGAAATATGTCCCCACCTCGTGGAAAACCAAAACCTGGAAGCGCTTCACCGACGAAATCACGCAAGGCTACGGCAACGACGATCTGACCGTCCGCAAAAAATTCCTGGACAAGGAACTCGAAGTCGTTCATCTCCTCCACGAAAAAGGCGTTCCGTTTCTCGCCGGAACCGACACGCCCCCCGGCGTCTACATTTTCCCGGGCTTCAGCCTCCACGACGAATTGCAGCGCTTGGTCGCCGCAGGATTCACTCCCCTCGAAGCATTGCAGACCGGCACGCTCAATCCCGCGCGTT
>QHYO01000550.1 GCA_003224135.1 Acidobacteriota bacterium
GTTACCGCAAAGCTCGCCGTCTGTCCTGCGGTCACCGCCTGGTTGGCAGGGTGCGTCGTGATCGTCGGTGCCACCGTTGTCGCGCTTACGGTCAGTGTCACGGCGCCGCTCATAGCGCTGCCCTTTGTGTTGCTTACCACCACCCGGAAAGAGCTACCGCTGTCCGCCATCGTTACTGCTGGCGTCTTATAGCTTCCTGAGGTAGCACCCGGGATGTTTGTGTTGTTCTTCTGCCATTGGAAACTTAAGGGCGCTGTTCCGTCGGCGCCGACTGTAAAAGTTGCCGACTGCCCTACCGTAACCGCCTGACTGACAGGCTGCGCCGCGATCGTCGGCGCAGAGGATTCAGAACCGCTACCTGAATTCGGCGTGCTGATTCCCACTGTCGCGCAACCCGCCAGCAGGAAGGCCAAGAGAATCGCTATGAGGTTCAAGTTAAACGGAGACCGCGACACTAGTTCTCACCCGTCAGCTCAAGAATTGAGGTCAGCCTGACTCGGCAAGGTTCACCGACCTCGTTAAGTGCTCACTCGACACGGTAGAATTGAGCTACGAGGCAATGGTCATTGACCACAGCAGCTGTTTTTAGTTTAGGTCGTTAAAGGGCAGGGCTGGCCCTGTGCTTTAGTACAGTTTTAGTACAGATTCAGGCCAGGATAGTCTGTTCAGTACACATCGTTGTAATCGTTCGATAATTCGAAGAGTCTGACACCCACAATCGCAGGGGAGTATATCTAAAAATGAGGATATGTCAAATTGCGGTTGAAAATTTCTCTCTTGTACTCTGCCGTACGCTAACCAACTGGGAAGATCTGGGTTATGGAGATCGTCGACAGCGGGCGACCCACCCGTCGGTCAGCAGATCTTCCGGCCGGATATCCGGCGCAGAGATGAAATAGGCTCCCCGGCTTAAGCGGATCGCCGCAACGATCGCAGCTCCAGAATCTGTTGTTCGTCGAACAAGGCTAAGAATTTAGATTGAACTGTTCGAAGCTCTTCAAGACCAGCGGATGCGCCAACTTCAGACGGGACCATCCTACCAATCGGCTCAATAACTCATTTGGCATAGTGCGGCGTTTTTTTTCGATGCTTGCAGGTCATCGTGGCCCGTTTGGGATGCCGCAAGTTTGTTTCGCTGCTACGCCTTACTTGCGTTCCCTTGACGATGGGACCGAGGGGCTCATCCGGAATCGCGACAACGCTTCACCCAGGTTTTGGATGAACGCCTCGGATTGAAATACGTCCCCATCCTGCCGCGCGCTGGCCGGCGGCGCGATCGGTTCGACTTCGTCCAACTGGAATTCCCGCGCAACGTCTTCGATCACCTTCGGTTCGATCACCGGAGTTTGGTCCACGAACGAATTGATCAGCGCATGTTCGCACAGCAAATTGATGACTCTGGGGATACCCATGGAGTAAAGATGAACTGTGTCCATGGCCTTCGGAGAAAATATGCCCGACTGCGGAGCAGCGCCTGCTATCCGCAGCCGCTCCTGAATGTAGTCATGCGTCTGGTCCTTCGTCATTGGCATGGTTCTGCACCGCAATGTGATGCGTTGCCGCAATTGCCGTAATTGCGGCAGTTTCAGCTTGTCTTCAAGCTCTGGCTGGCCCGAAAGTACGATCTGCAGCAATTTTTCCGTTGAAGTTTCTAGATTCGTCAGCAAACGGATCTCTTCGAGGACCGGAAACGTCAAATTCTGCGCTTCGTCCACGATCAGCACCGCAGTCTCGCCCGCCCGGTACCTTTCGAGCAGCCACTGATTCAGCTTCATCAGTTGCTGGCTTTTGGACCGGTTGTCGCAGGGAATGTCGAACTCAGCGAGGATGAAATCAAACAGTTGGTTCGAGTTCATTCGCGAATTGAACAAAAACGCCGTTTTCGTCCGTCGCAGGTGGAGCCAGTCCAGCAGCCGGTTCACCAGCGTCGTTTTTCCCGTTCCCACTTCGCCGGTCAGCGTGATGAATCCCTTGCGGGTCTGTACTCCGTACATCAAGCCGGACAGCGCTTCCTCGATCTGTTTTGTCAGAAAGAGGTACCGCGGATCTGGATTCACGTTGAACGGGTTTTCTTTTAACCCAAAAAAACTCTTGTACATGGTTTTGTGGTGGTCTCCGTCTGCTCTTTTTGCAATTCTTTTGAGCGAGCCTCCGACGCTTCTAATGCAGGACAAACGGCCGCGAGTGCCAGCTCAACCCGACCGAAATCTGGTGCGTTGTGAAACTGACGCCGCCCGCATTGTCCGACGTCTCACGGTACGCTGTGTATCCAAGCGAGAAACTGGCATTCCGTCCGAGTGGGCGTGCCGCTGAACCCCCCGCGTACACTGTGTTGTAACTTGGGCTGGCCAGACCTTGCACCGTCGTCGACTGGCGATTGTGGGCAAATCCGACATGCGCATCTCCGCTCCATACGCGGGAAAGCTTTCTCGTTCCAGACACTGTCAGCTGATCTGTAGTTGCCCCGACAAACACGCCACTTCCGGACGTCAGTCCGTGCAGATAACCCAGCGAAACGCTTCCTCGCGCGAATGTATAGCTCAATGTTGCAGTGCCTGATCCTGACACGTGTTGCGTATTGGTCCCACTCCCGACCGGAATCCGATAATGCGTAATCTCCGGGCCGCCGGCCAATTGTAGAGCCACTCTTCCCGTGATCTTTTTCCCGTAGACTGCTTGGATCGAATGGTCGCCAATCGCTTGTGCGGATCCCAGATAGTGGTATGAGCTGAAGTGATACTGCAGGCCGATGGTATCTTCGCGCGTGATCTGGTAGTTATAACCAACGTTTCCGATGTAGTTATTGCTTTCGATATTTCCGGACTCCGTGAACCGCAGGATGCTGGCAATCCCGCCGAATGTCACCGAACCTCTTGGCGTTAGCACGTAATTTATCTGCGTTCCAAATGTGTTCGTATACCGCGGGCCGACGGCCGTAAAAATGGATTGCCCGGGGTCGAACTGGCCGCCAAGCCCCGTCGAACCCACTCCGAGCGTCCCGCCGATCCCCGGTGCTGCCAGCCCAGTGCCGGCTCCGAACCCACATTGCGATTCAGGAAGGTAGGCAAACTGATCGAGAAACGTAAGTTGCCAGCGTTCCCGGTTGAACGTCTGCACGGCTCCAAGCTGGGCAAGTCCTCCGTTTCCAGATCCGGAGTCGGTAGAAAAATACCCGCCACCCGAAAAGTTCAAGGCCAGCTGCGAGCGGCTCCAATTTTCCTGCAGGCTCACGTTCCCAGAAAGATAGCTGGTCGAATTCCAGTCGCTCCCTCCGCCCTGGGTCTGTCCATTGGAGTTGATAAAATTGTAGTAAGACACTCCGGGAACCCAATAGCTATGCCTCTCCATATTCATTCCGACCGTGGGCTGTTGAAAGCCCGTCAGCGGCCGACCGTCAGGCTGCAGCGTTTCTGGCGCCGGGTTTTGGTTCTCCTCTTCGGCACCAATCGGGCCGTATGATTTGGCAGCGGGCTTCGGCTTCTCTTCGGTCTGCGTATCTTGCGCGCGTCCCAACGCAACGACGCCTAGCGCCGCCAATAGAAGAATCGAAGCCCGTATCATCACATGTTGCATCTTCATAAGCCCTCTCTAAGGCACCACGATTGTATCGCCGGGCTGCAGCATGATGTTGTCTTCGGGATGCTTTCCCCTCACCACATCGTTGTAGTTGAACGGATGCTTCACTTGCTTTCCGTTTTCCGTGCGCAGGACATAGGTATTCTTGGTTCTGGCAAATTGCGTGAATCCGCCCGCGCTCGTAAGCCCCTGCAAAACAGTCATATTCGGCAGCAGAGGATACGCTCCCGGCCGGGTCACTTCGCCGGTAACATATACCCTCCGGCTGTTGATTTCAGAGACGCTCACCGTCACCTGCGGGTTGTTCATGAACTTCTTGAGCCCTTCGCTGATCACGTTCGCCAGTTCCATGGCCGTCAGTCCAGCCGCTTGAACATCATTCAGCAACGGCAGCGAAACTTTGCCATCCGGCCGAACCGGAACCGATCTTGAAATTTCGGGCTCCTTCCAGACGTCAATCCGCAGCACATCCTGAGGCCCGATCTTATAACTCCCGTCAGCTCCTGCCGGCACCTGCGCCGGCGCAGTCTTATTTTCGCTCTTCGCTGCCTCTTGCGCGTACAGATTCCCTGCGGCGAGCATGGTCCCCAAGCCGATCCATAGCAACGCTCTCATCACTCTTCTCCCCGCAATCTTTTGAATTGGTCTCCGTCAACATCCATCTGTTTGATTTTATACAGCAATGCCTTGTAGCTGACCTGTAAATCTCTTGCGGCTTGCTTGCGGTTCCAGTGCGTTCTCTCTAGCGCCCGCAAAATCAAGTCCCGTTCCGCGACTCGCGCCGCTTCTTTCGCAACAACTTTCAGCGACTCGTTCCTTGCCAGCTCGATCGTTTTCCCATGCGCCGGCGCGACTCGCTTCAGTTCGCTCATCGCCACGCGTGCTTGCCCGAGCGCCACTACTTTCCGCGCCAGGTTTCCGAGCTCCCTGATATTGCCCGGCCAGTCATGCGTCAGCAAAAGTTCCACTTCTTCCTGGCTTAACTCGGGTGTTCGCTTTCCCGCTTCGACGGCATGCTTTTCGAGGAAATATTCCGCCAATGCTGCGATGTCTTCCTTTCGTTCGCGCAGCGGCGGCAGCTTGATGCAAACACCGTTGATCCGGAAATAAAGCTCGCGGCGAAACCGCCCGAGCGCAATCTCTCTGTCCACATTTCGCGTGGTCGTCGAAATCAGCCGAAACCCCATGCGTCCGCCGGATGTCATCTCTTGTTCCTGCAGCATGGCCAGCAGAACCCTCTGACAGTCGAGGCCCAGTTCGTCGATGCCATCGAGGAAGAGTGTTCCCGAGCTCCCTAGCAGCTCACCATTCCACTTTCCAAGCGATGTTTTCGCCCGCGAGAGCAGGTCGCCCGGCTCCAGAACCGTGCAGCTCAATTTCACGAGCGGCAGGTCCCGCATTGCGGAGAGCTGGTGGATGAGTCGCCCGTACACTTCTTTTCCTGTGCCGCTTTCTCCCTGCAGCAGCACCGGAATCTCAGTCCGGGAAATCTCCCCCACGATCGAGTTGACGGCGAGGATGGCCTCCGACCGGCCGTAGACAAAGCCGGCTTCCGTCACGAGCTCAAATGCGCGATTTACTTGCGTAGCCATAGGGATCTAACTCTCCAATGCAAGCAACTGCCTAGCCAAGCGTCTGGTTCTCGAGGACGCTAGAATCGTCTATAACCTCAATGGTTGCAGTTATTTGACGGGGATGCTGCTTTCCTGAAGAGATCCTTGTCCGGGCATCCTGTCCCGCTCGCCTTCCACGAAGTGGCAAAAGTTTATCCCTTTTCGATTGGACACACTTCTCGAAGCAATCCCTCGTCTCTGAGTTACTCATTTAGAATGAGGTAGTTAGCCCGTTAAGAGGACTATTCTTCACCGATTGAGAAGTACGTGCAATCCGGATGAATAAACGCCAGCGCGCTCACGCTCGCCTCAGGGTCCATCATGAACCCTTAGGTCAGTTCAATCCCGATCTCTTCCGGTTTCAACAATTTCCATATGCCCGCCTGATCTTCCAGATCCGGACACGCGGGATATCCAAAGCTGTATCGCTTGCCTCGATAGCGCGACGTGAACCAGCCACTCCGCGCAAGCCTCCGCTGTTTCAATCGCCAGTGATTGCAGTCCGTGTGAACGAAAATAATATCCCGCGTTTTTCGCA
Organism: Acidobacteriota bacterium; assembly: GCA_003224135.1. Taxonomy (GTDB): domain Bacteria; phylum Acidobacteriota; class Terriglobia; order Acidiferrales; family UBA7541; genus Acidiferrum. Next base: position 5,728 of record QHYO01000550.1, read on the forward strand.
GCTTCCGACCGTTCCCGTACGCCTTCGCCTGCCGTTACGACAAACACAGCCAGGTGGTCGCGATTTCCGTCGTTTGCTGGCCCTCTCTCGGCCGGAAGGATGTAATCGCTCAAGCACAGCCGGTCCCCCGTTTTTTGCCGTTTCAATTTCCATGTATGCAGCGGAGTGCTCTCGCCCGGACCAAACAGGTGCAGCAACTCGCCTTCGGCCTCGGCCTCAAAAAATTGCCACACCGCCCGGACCTTCATAAATTTCGCCGCTTCTTCTTTTACCTCTTCCATCGCAGCGAACAGCTCCACCGCCTTTGGCTCTCTCGCGGCAAGGTGCTTCTCGAAATCTCCGCGATACCCGAGATGCCTTCCAAACAGCATGAACGGATTTATGTAAGTCCATAGCTCGCGCAAATCGGGCACCAGCCGCACTTTTCTGTCGAGATATGCAACCGGTTGGATCGGCAAGTCCGCACGTACTTTTGGCGAACGACCGACGGCCGGCAGTTCTTTCACCGTCACCGTCGTTTTGACGCTCACCCCGTTGTCGGAGACCGCGTGTTCGCGCAGCACTGTATCGCGCGTCGCCGGGTCCATCAGCTCATTCATCAGCCGCAAACCCGTCATCGCATCTTTCGCGTAGCACACCGCATTTCCGTAACTCGGCGCAATTTTCGTTTGCGTGAATTTTCCGGAGAGCGCCGCGCCGCCTACCAGCAGCGGAATGGAAATCCCCGCGTCCTTCAAATCGCTCGCGGTGATCACCATCTGCTGCGCGCTCTTTACCAGCAGCCCCGAAAGCCCAATCGCATCCGGACGGTGCTGCTGGTAGGCCTTGATCAGCTCTTCCGGCGGCACCTTGATTCCCAGATTCACCACGTCATAGCCGTTGTTCTTCAGAATAATTTCGACAAGGTTTTTTCCGATGTCATGCACGTCACCCTTCACCGTCGCCAGCACAATTCTGCCGCGCTTTGCGGTGTCCGCCTTCTCCATGAACTGCTCAAGATGATTCACCGAAGCTTTCATCGCTTCCGCGGATTGCAGCACTTCGGCGACAATCAATTCATTCGCATTGAATAGCCGTCCTACTTCCGCCATTCCCGTCATCAGCGGTCCGTTGATGATGTCGAGCGGTGCTGTGCCCTCCGCGCGCTTTTTTTCCAGGTCCTCGATCAGCCCGTCCCTCGTTCCCTCAACGATATAGTTGGCGAGCCGTTGGTCCAGCGGCAAATCTTCCGCTCGCACCTCATCTTTCTTCTTCGCTGTCCGGAAATGTTCGGTGATCGCAGCAATGTGGAACTGATTGATCGCCGCGCGCTGCTCCTTGTTCTGCTCGCGCCAGTCCGCTGGAGCATTCTTCACTCGGCGCGCGGGTTTTCCGCATCTACCTTTTTCGGTGGATGCTGGAACAGAAGATTTTCCGCAAGCTCCCGCTCATGTTCAGGAATCGACGCAAACCGCTCGAGCTTCTCGGTGTTCACAATGGCCAGATCGAGTCCCGCTTTGGTGCAGTAGTACAGAAAAACTGAATTCACCACCTCGCGCGCGCCCGCCGGCAATCCAAACGAAACGTTTGAAATCCCAAGGATCGTTCGCACATCCGGAATCGCTTGCTTGATCACGCGGATTCCTTCCACCGTCTCCACCGCGCCGCCAATGCACGGAAACACCAGCGGATCGAAAATAATATCCTCCGGTGCGATTCCATATTTTTTCGTCAGCAATTCATAGGATCTCTGGGCAATCGCAAGCTTCCGTTCTCGCGTGAACGCCTGCGCCTGCTGTGGATCCTCGTCGATGCATCCCACAACAACCGCCGCGCCGTAGTCATGCGCGATCGGCACAACTTTCTCGAACTTCTCTTCGCCGTCTTCAAGGTTGATCGAATTGATGATCGCTTTCCCCTGGCAGTAGGTCAGCGCCTGCTCGACCGCAGAAGGATCTGTGGTATCCACCATCACCGGAGCTTTCACCTTGCGGATCAGCTTTTCGTAAAATGAAGGGATATCTTTCTTTTCATCGCGGTCCGTGCTCTGCAGACACACGTCCACAATTTGAGCGCCGCCTTTCACCTGTCGCCGCGCAATCTCGCTCGCTTCTTCCCATTTTTCTTCCGCCACCAGATTCTTGAACAATCGCGATCCGATAACGTTTGTCCGTTCACCCACCAGCAGTGGCCGCGTACTGTCTTCCGCCTCCGCCGTCTCAATCCCGGAGTACACCGCGCGATGCGCTTCCCGCGGCAGCGCCCGTGGCCTTTTTCCCTCCACCATCTGCGCGATCGCCGCGATGTGCTTTTCCGTCGTACCGCAGCAGCCGCCCACGAGGTTCAGCCATCCGTGGTCAACAAACTTTTCCAGTTGTGCCGCGAGCGATGTTGGCGTCTCCAGGTACTTGCCCTCTTCGTCCGGCAATCCCGCGTTCGGGTAGCATGAAACAAATTCTCCCGTCATCGAACTTAGCGTTCGAATGTGGTCCGTCATGAACTCCGGCCCGGTCGCGCAGTTCATCCCGAACGCCAGCGGCTTCGCATGCCGCAGTGACGCCCACATCGCTTCCACGGTCTGACCGGCGAGCATCGTCCCCATGGGCTCGATGGTCACCGAAACGATCGCCGGTATCTGGCTGCCGATCTCCCTCGACAGCCGCTCGATCGCCAGCAACGCCGCCTTGATGTTCCTGGTGTCCTGACAAGTCTCGACCAGCAGCAGGTCCGCGCCGCCTTCAACCAATCCCTTTGCTTGCACGTAGTAGTTTTCGCGCAGCCCTTCGAATGTCACCCCGCCCGTAACGGTTATCGCTTTCGTCGTCGGCCCCATCGAGCCGGCCACAAACCTTGGCTTTGCCGCGGAATGAAATTCGTCCGCCGCCTGCCGAGCCAGCTCCGCCGCTTTCTTGTTTAACTCATGCGCTTCTGCCTCTAGCCCATACTCGGCAAGCACCAGCGGTGTCCCCCCAAAGCTGTTGGTCTCCACCATGTCCGAGCCAGCCGCAAAGTACTTCCGGTGTATATCCAGCACCACATCCGGCCGCGTGCGCACCAGCACCTCGTTGCAGCCCTCCAGCGACGCTCCGCCAAAGTCTCGAGCCGTCAGGTCGCACTGCTGCAGCATCGTTCCCATTGCGCCATCCAGCACAAGGACACGCTGTCCCAACAGCTCCCGCAAAGCCTTATTTGTTTCTTTGAAATTTCGCATCCGAGGGGTTAAGGTCGCTGCTCCTTGAGGCACTGCCGAGGGTCCGTCCCACCATTGGGTGACGGCCGACATCC
>QHYO01000553.1 GCA_003224135.1 Acidobacteriota bacterium
TGCGGCGCGAAACGCTTGAGGTCGATTTTCGACGCGACAATGTCTCGCATTTGCTTCTGCAATTTGTTTACGGGTAATGTCCCATCGAGTACGACGAAATTATCCGATTCCACCATTTTGTCGTAGCCATCCAGAATGCGCGCCTGAAACAGGCGGAAACTCTCCGGGCGGTCGTAGGAGAGCCCCAGGTCCATGCCTGCTTCGTAATATTTCAGTTTGGGCCGGCCGCTGAGGATGCGCTGTACCGCAACATCAAGCGGTGCGCGGAAATAAAACGTGATGTCCGGCACGGGAGCGAAGCGATAAAGATTGCGAAGCCATTTCTGCGGACATCCTCGCGCGCCGTCGCGAGCGAACGCGGTGTAAATATAGCGATCCGCAAGCACCAGATAGTCGCCCTGTAACAGCGGCATGATCTGGCGCTCGCAGCGATCGGCGAAGTCCGCGGCGTGAAGCAGCGAGAACGTGGTCGGAGTCAGCAGCCGCCGTTGTTTGCCCCGGCGCGTGGCGGACTTCACGAGCGGCGAAGAGTTCCACTCCGTGAAGTGCAGCCGGTATCCGCCAATTTCGAGCCAGCGTTTCAGCAAATAAAGTTGCGTGCTCTTCCCGGAGCCGTCTGTGCCTTCAACCACAATCAACGCACCCGGATACGCACGGCTGGGAACTGGCCTGCCAGGCTGTGGCAGCGTGGACTTGGCCGCTTCGCTTCGTGTTTGTTTCGTAGCTAAGTCTTGCGTTTCCATCAAAGGGATGAAATCCCGCTTTCTGGCCAGTCTAATCTGGAATTGTTACAGCTGAATTACACCACAAGGGTGACGCGTGGCGCAAAGGTCGGGCAGCAAAGCGCGAATTCGGGCGCTAGAAAACCGCCACCTTAATGCGCAGGAATTTCTTCGGATTCTGGCGGAAATCACCGATCAGCAGCCGCAAATCGCCCGTAAGTCCCGTCAGATTGTCGTAAAGCTTGGGATCGGAAAAAAGTTTTCCAGCCGTGGTGGTATTGTCGTTCAGCTTCGCGGTCGCGGAAGCGAGGTTGTTGCTGCTGTCGCGCAATTTATTGTACAGCTCGTCGTCCGTGGCTAGCTTGCCCAGCGAGCCTTTCCCGTCGCGAACATCGCTGATCATCAGATTCCCGTTGGCCACCGCCTTCTTTGCTTCGTCGTACAAAGTCGGATCATTAAGCAGTTTGCCGATCGTGCCTTTGCCGGCACGCGCATCGCTGACCACTCCATTCACATTGTCCAACGTGGAGTTCACTTTGCCGTACATTTCATCCGAGGCCACCAACTTTCCAATCGTGCCGCGCCCCTTTTGTATGTTGTCAACCATCTCGTTGCTTTTTGCCAGCAGTCCGTTGAGGTTGTTGTATGCCTGGTCGTCGGTCAACAATTTCCCAAGCGTGCCCTTTCCATCGAGCAGGCTCTGAACCACGTTGTGCACATCCACCGTCAGCCCTTGCATGCTGGCCATGACGTCGGACAGACTCTTCTCCGCCGTGCCGGGTACTTCCTGGCTTTCTTTCAACGGCACACCGGTAAATCCTCGAGTGATATTCACGTAGCGATTGCCCAACAGTCCTTCCGTCACCAGGCTTGCCGT
>QHYO01000070.1 GCA_003224135.1 Acidobacteriota bacterium
GTTAGTTTTGACATGAATTTATTGTCCCATTGGTTTCGCTTCTCCGCAAATCCGCCCCTGCTCTCTATGGAGACGCAAGCTCGCTTGCGTTGACACGGTCTCCATCGTAGGATTTGATCTCTTCATTTTCAGCTCAGGGTTCGTAAGGACGGCTGGTTTATCTCAGGGCTTGTAAAACATGCCCTGAAACCCTGAAACTCGTTCCCCGAAAGCATGTCTTCGTTCCGACGCATACGGGAACGGTGTGGGCACGGAAAGGTGCAACGGATGAAATCGGTCGTCGTCGTTGGCGCGCAGTGGGGAGACGAAGGCAAAGGCAAAGTCGTCGATTATCTTGCCGGATCGTTCGATTACATTGTCCGTGTCGCTGGCGGCCACAATGCCGGCCATACCGTTATTATCGGCAAAGAAAAACACGTTCTCCAGCTCATTCCTTGCGGGATTCTCCGTCCACAGCAGCACGCAGTTATCGGCATGGGGGTTGTCGTTGACCCGGCGGCACTCGTCAACGAAATCGAAACGCTCGCTAAATCCGGCATCGACGTTTCGAACCGACTGCACATCAGTAATCGCGCGCACCTGATTTTTCCGTATCACCGAGAACTTGATAGAGCCGCCGAAAGCGCGCGCGGCGCTAACAAGATTGGCACCACTTCTCGCGGCATCGGTCCCGCTTACGAAGACAAAATGGCCCGTCGCGGTCTGCGCATGTGCGATCTTCTCGATCCTGCATTGTTCCGCGAAAAAGCAGAGCGTGTGGTTGCCGAAAAAAATCGGCTGGCGAAAGGTGCGTACGGCGCAGATATCGACTTCTCACACGAAGTCGAAGAGACGCTGAAGCTTGGCGAAAAAATTCGCGGCTACATTTGCGATTCGGCCGAGCTCGTCAATCACGCGCTCGACGAAGGTAGGTCGGTGCTATTCGAAGGCGCGCAGGGCACCATGCTCGACATCGACCATGGTACGTATCCGTATGTCACCAGTTCCAGTGCGATTTCTGGTGGTGCGACGACCGGCGCGGGCGTGCCGCCTACGAAGATCAAGCATGTTCTCGGGATCTCAAAGGCATATACCACGCGCGTCGGTGGTGGCCCGTTTCCCACCGAAATGCCCGACCTCGACGCACAGGAAGTCCGCAAACGTGGCAAGGAATTCGGCGCCGTCACGGGGCGCCCACGGCGTTGCGGATGGCTCGACCTTGCCGTCTTGCGCTACGCCAAAATGATCAATGGCATCGATTCGCTCGTCGTAACCAAGCTCGACGTGTTCGATACGCAGCGCGAGATTCAGGTTTGTGTGGGTTACAAGTACAAAGGTACGCCCATTCACGAAATGCCCGCACTCGCCGAGGAATATGATCACGTCACCCCCGAATACAAGACGCTTCCCGGATGGAGCGACCCAACTTATGGCGTGAAAGACGCAGGGAAACTCCCGAAAGCTGCGCTCGAGTATCTGCGGTTTATCGGCGATTTTTTGCAGGTGGAAATCGGCATGATTTCGACGGGTCCGGAGCGCGACGCCACGATCATTCCCGAAGCCACGCTGCTGTCCCGCTGGCTGTAGGTGTGCCTATGCCTTTATCTGGGTATAGAACGGTTCAGTCAGGAGCGGCGGTTCTCAACACTTGGTAAAAAATTGGGATGTCTTCCTTGCGTCCCAAAAAGCTGGCGTGAAGATTGAAATTTTGACCGTTTGGTTTCGTGGAACAGAGAGCTTCCTGCAGCACGTGCGCTCCATCAAATCCACCAAAATGGGGATGCACTTCATACTGCCAGCAATCTAGTTCGAGCTCGCCAATCTTAAAATGGGTCTGGGCAACGTGAGTTCCGCGACCGTCAGCAATCTCCGTTCTCGGTCGGTACCACTCGTACTAAGAGGCTGGGTCGCTGATCTCAAACGTTGCACCGGAAGGAAGCGATTGATTGAACCAGAGAGGGGTAAACCCGCAGCGAGCAGCGCCTTCGTTACTGAAGAAAACCCAGACGAAAGGTAAGGTTCCCCGGCTTTTGACGATGGTCCAGTTCCAAGGCACAGAAAATCTATAGTGGGGCACGGAACTGTCAGGGCCGCAATAAGGCTTGGTAGCCTTATCAGAGTGCGCCGCAATAAACGGGTGAGGCTGGCTCGTCGAGGATGCGAGCGCCGGAACGAGCGTTCTTTCAGGAAGTTCGCAGCATCAATTGCAATCTTCCACTTTTGGCTTTTGCGGCGAAACAGCACGAAAAACACGACCGAAACAAGGAGAGTCCCGACGAGCGCGATGACTGGAAACTGGCTTTCCGCGGAATCGAAATGGATAGCGAGAGCGAAGGCAACCACAATGCCAACGAGTAAAATACCGAGTTCGGCGGCAAATAAGAGGACGCGTTTTAGAAGTGGCATCGAAAGTTGTTCTGCGTGTTTTGATCCCTGCCGCAGGGATTTCTTTGACTCTGGGTTATAGACGCCTTTATACAACGAATGGTTCCCGCCGTTTTTCAGAAGGCCGGTTTTTGGATAAGCTCTTATGATGTTTTCGTATCGACAGGCGCTCGAAGCCGTAATCGGGAAGCTCCAGGCCATCGCGCGCACGCCTGCGACCGAGTCCATTCCATTGAGCGAGGCGGTCTTCCGCGTCCTCGCTCGTGACATTCTTAGCGACCGGGATTATCCTCCCTTCGATCGTTCAATCCGCGACGGTTACGCCGTTCGGTCCGCTGACACTCGACCCGGCGCGAGCCTTCGCTGCATCGGCGAGCTCAAGGCTGGTGATTCACCATCCATCGCCGTGACTCCTGGAGCGTGCATGCAAATCATGACCGGCGCGGCGCTTCCTGAGGGCGCCGACGCAGTCATCATGATCGAGCATACTTCGCGCGAACGTGACACGGTTCACCTCGATCGCGCCGTCAAGCCCGGGCAACATGTCGTACGTCGCGGTAGCGAACAAGCGGCTGGCCAGACAGTGCTCTCGGCCGGTACGCGAATCGGATTTGCGGAAATCGCCGCGGCAGCTCAAGTTGGAGCGGCGAATCCGGTCGTCACACGCAAGCCGCGCATCGCGATTCTTTCGACCGGTGATGAGGTTGTGGATTTTGCGTCGACTCCCGGCCCGTTTCAGATTCGCAACAGCAATTCGGTTTCACTCGCTGCGCAGGTCGGTCTTACTGGTGGCGAACCAGTTGTGCTTGGCAATGCCAGAGATTCGCTCGACGACCTGCGCGCGAAAATCACCGCTGGTCTCGAGGCCGACGCCCTGATTCTTTCCGGAGGCGTTTCGATGGGGAAGTACGATCTTGTCGAACCGGTGCTCAGCGAGTTTGCCGCCGAAGTTATTTTTGACGCCGTCGCCATACGCCCTGGCAAACCAGTTGTATTCGCGTTGTGCAAAGGCAAGCCGGTCTTCGGATTACCCGGCAATCCGGTTTCGACCATGGTCACGTTCGATCTCTTCGTTCGTCCCGCAATCGACATCCTTTCTGGTACGGAACCTCGTCCCCTGCCATTTATCGAAGCCACCCTGACGGCGTCGCTTTCGGAAAAGGCGGGCCTCACCCATTTTCTTCCCGCGAAGCTCACCTGGCGCAGCGATAAGGCGCATGTTTCATCCGTTCCGTGGCAGGGCTCGGGTGACGTTGTGGCCATGGCACATGCAAATTGTCTTTTGGTTGTGCCGGCGGATCGCGAGACGATAGAAGCCGGCGAACACGTTCACGTTCTCCCGCGGGATTTCTAGAAACCCATCGTTCAATCCAATGCTCACTCTCTCTCATTACGACAAACGCGGCAAAGCGCGCATGGTCGACGTCACGGAGAAATCCGTTACCCACCGTTCTGCGGTAGCACACGCCTTCGTGAAAATGTCGCCTCGCGTCCTCGCCGCGGTTCGCAAGCTTAAGAATCCAAAGGGCGATCCGCTGGAAACCGCGCGAATTGCGGGCATCTCGGCCGCCAAGCGTACCTCGGAGTGGATACCTCTTTGTCATCCACTGCCGCTCACTTACATTGATGTGCACCCGCGCGTATGCAAAAATGGCGTGGAGATTCGCACTCAGGTGACCGCCGCCGCCCAGACCGGCGTCGAAATGGAAGCTCTCGTTGCCGCTGCTGCCGCCGCCCTGACGGTCTACGACATGTGCAAAGCGCTCGACAAGGGAATGGAAGTCAGTGAACTCTTTCTCGTCGAAAAAACCGGCGGAAAGAGCGGCGATTACCACCGCCCGATCAGGGAGGGTACCGGCCGTCGTCGTAAGAATCAGAAGGGCTCAAAGGGAACCAGTTTCTCCGCCAAACATTCATGACCGCCCACGCCGCAAAAACGGTTCATCTGCTGGTCGCTGAGGACAACCCCCTTATTCGCGACCTGATCCAGAAGGGCCTGGAGCCACACTGCGAAGTTGTTCTTGCAGCGGACGGCGGCGACGCGCTGCTCAAAGTGATCGACGAGCCGCCTGATGCGATTTTGTGCGACTACAAGATGCCCGGCCTTGATGGACGCCAGTTGTTCGAGAAACTTCGGGGGCGCGAGCAGACGCGGCACATTCCTTTTCTCTTCATGGCCAGCCGGGGCGACATTGAAGAACGCCTTCGTCCCTTGATGGATGGCGTCGAAGACTTCATCGCGAAACCGTTCCTGTTGAAAGATCTTGTCCGCATCACGAAAAAAGTCGTCGACCGCATCCACCTGGAAAAATTGCAAAAGCGCGCTTCGCGTCCGGGCGTCATTCAGGGCCGGCTCGAGGAAATGAGCATGACCGACCTGATGCAGTCGCTTGAAATGGGGCAAAAGTCGTGCCGTCTTATCGTTCGCCATAATGGCGAACAGGGCGAACTCTTTTTTGCATCAGGACAATGCCGCGATGCGCAAATTGGCGGGATCGAGGGCGACGACGCTGTTTATAAGGTGGTGCTCTGGACCGCTGGCGAATTTGAAATCGATTTCAACGCCGCGAGCGCCTCTTCGCGGACTACCACCACACGAGGCACGACGGGCCTGCTTATGGAAGCCATGCGGCTGATGGACGAAGCCAGCCGCGATGCCGTCGAAACTCCTTAATCGGGATGAACGTCGCCGTCATCACTGTCAGTGACACTGTCGCCAACGGCAGGGGACAAGACGCTTCAGGACCCGCCGTCGTTGCCCGCTGCAAAGAGCTCAATTGGACAGTCAGCGCAACACATATTCTTCCCGACGAACCCGCACAAATTCAGGTCTTGCTTCGCCAACTTGCCGACGAGCAACGGATCGATCTCATCCTCACCACCGGCGGCACCGGAGTTGGCCCACGCGACTCCACTCCTGAAGCCACGCAAGCTGTTGCCGAGCGGCTGATTCCTGGCATGTCGGAACAGATGCGCCGCAAGGGTCTTGAGCACACGCCTCGCGCCATCCTGTCGCGCGGACTCGCTGCTATTCGCGGCACAACGCTCATCCTCAATTTGCCCGGCAGTCCCAGGGGTGCCGTAGAGTCCCTCGATGCCGTCGCCGCACTTCTTCCACACTCCATCCAGATTATTCACGGCGCTCGCCACGACTAGCCACTGTGCCCAAATGTGAAGAGAAGGTCCTCTTGGGTGCGCCTATTGGCAAAGCGAAAATGCTTGCGGGGGATTCTCAAATAAGCCTCCCGGCGGCTGGGTGATCGTCAAGTTGTTCTTGCTTAAAGGGGGAGATGACGGCGAAGTGTTTTTGAACACAAATCCGCTTCTAGGCAAGGGCGAATTCTCGACAAAGGATGAGCGCTACGGTGATTTTGTCGTGCAAGAACTGGGCAGAGTGCTTTGAGAGTCTTCCAGTCGAGAGTCTTCCAAAGTTAAGGAACTGCTTGTTCGACAGGAAAGGTGACGTTGCTGGATGCGCGTGTACCACGCAGTTCGTCGGACCTCGTCATCTTGTAATGCAAGCGAAGAATAGTGAGGCCGACGAATGAAATCTTGTGGTCCGTGCGGAGAATGTCTTCTTCGTCCACGTATACATGGAAAAGTTCATGCAGCGAACGGAAGTTTCGCACCCGCCAGTGCTCGGGCCCTGACTCGACGATCCGATAGAAGCCCGATCGTCCGAAAGCCGATCCTGAGGAATCCAGTCCGAACGAGCCGTCGGCATGTGCCACCGGTCGCAAATAGACGTTGGCGCTTCCCCGACACGGAAAAGTCACTTTGACGCAGGGATTCTCTTCCTCCGGAACTTGCGCCGTGGAATACACGCCCGCGTAGATCACGCGGCCTGAGGACTTCAGTCTCCGCAGCCAACCGGTGCAGAGCAATTTTCCTGAGCCCGGTTCGATCAGCTGGATCACTTCGCTGGCCATGCCCTTGGCGACTTCAAGCGAAGAGATTGGAAAATTCAGCTGATCCATTCTTCGGCTGAGAAACTCCACCAGCACCCACAGAAAAAATCGCCCCACGAAATATACTTCGCTCCAGACTTCCATCTGGTATTCGGCGGCATGCTCATAAAAATGCCGGATTCGCGGGTGGACAGCGTCAGGATCGAACGACGGGCCGAGAAGCGCGCCGAAATCCGGAATCAGACCTGCGTGCGGAGAGTTGCGAAGCTGCAGGTGCTCCTCTTGCGCGATCCGCTGATACACGCCGGTGCCGATCAGCCCTGGCTTGCCGAGGTAGCAATGAAGCCATGGAGCGTCGCTCCGGCGCATGCGTCGGCCCGTCACGCGAACCATTACCTCAATGAAAAGTTCCAGCAGAAAGGCGAATCCCGAGTAAAAAATGCCACCGGAGCGCGGCTCGACCGATATGTTTGGCGGTGAAGAGGCATTCATGGCTTAACGAGGCATTATCCCATTCAACTGCGGCGTAGAACTGGCCTCTCGCGAAATTGTGCTTTGGCGTCATGGTGTTTAGTGCAGGGCAACTGCCGTCGAGGTTCTGGGTATCACCGGAAGGACGACGCGTGAAGAATGCTCCGCGTCGTTGTGGATGCGAATGTGGCCCCCGCGCGTTTCAGAGGAAGTGATCTCGGACTTGCCGGTTTGCAGATTGCGCGAGAAATGCGGAAAAAACGCTCCGGAAATTTGCACTCGGATGCGATGGCCCGCCTTGAAAACGTTCGAAGTGAGCAAGTGATCGAGATCGAGGCGATAAATCTTCCCAGGCTCTAGCAATTCCGGCTTTGTTGATCCGTTTCGATAACTGGCGCGAAGCACATCGAGGCCGGGGCTCATCAGATTGTAAACCGCGCCATCCGGCGTTACATCCAGCAAACGCACCCACAAATCGAAATCCGGTACATCGGCAGAAACGTACATCTCCGCGCGAATCTCGCCCGTAACCTCCACATCGGACGGCAGCGGCTGGCTATCAAAAAGCAGCACGTCCTTGCGCCCGGCAAATAAACGATAGTCGCGTGCGCCAAATCCTTCGTGAGGATCTGTTACTGGATGCGCCGGATCGGATAGAAACTCCGTGAAGGGTTTGCACTGCACGCACAGGCTAGCTCCGAGAGAGAAGGATTCCGTTTCGCGCTGCTTCCATGAGGAAAAATAAAAACTTGTCTGCTTTGCGCGTGTCAGCGGCCACGCGTCCTCGCCGCGCCACACATTGTCACCCATCACGAAAATGCGAACTGGCTTTTCCTTACCAACTTCGGTATCGACGCCCTTGAGGTAGTGATCCATCCAGCGGAGAATAATTTCGTCGTAGTCGACTGCTGCGGATTTGCCGAATTCGCGTTCACCGGCTTTGGAGCGCCCAAGCTCGCCGTGAGTCCACGCGCCAATGATGGTCGCGGTTCGTCGATCCTTTTCGTCCTTGCGCGCCTCAAGTAGGCCGTTGAAGTTCGTCGTTGCGCCGTCCGGGCCGTAGGCTTCGTCGTACCAGCCGGAAATGTTCAGAACCGCGGCACGCACGCGGCTGTATTTTCCCCGCAACTCGGCCCAATCCCACCAAGGATCAGCGGGCGGATGTGCCAGCCATTCGTAATAAAACGGGGCGATTTGCTTCAAATCCGGCAAGTCCGCCATTGGAAGAAAATTCTGGAGGCGAGCACGCTCCATCTTCCACGAAGCAGCGGCTTCCTTAACGGTTTGAGGTCCCGGCAGATTTTTTCGTCTGCGCGCATCGGGAGCGATGTTGAACCAAATCCAGCCCAGCCACGAGCCGTCAAACACTCCGCCGGAATAGAAGAAATTTCGCGGCGTGGAAAAAGTCATCGCGGGAATCATTGCTTTCAGATGCGGAGGATCTTCGACGGCTGCCAGCCACTGCACCGCACCAGGATAAGAGAGACCGAATGTTCCGATGTTTCCATTGGACCACGGCTGCACAGCGGCCCACTCGATGGTGTCGTAGCCGTCGCGGCCTTCATTCTGGTAAGGCGCGAACTCGCCTTCGGACGCGTAGCGCCCACGAACGTCTTGAATCACGACTGCATAACCGCGAGCGACAGCCTTGTTGAATGTGCTCCATGCGGAAGAAGCGTTATCTTTCCCGTACGGCGTGCGATACACAAGCACGGGAAATCTGCCCTCGGCTGACGGCAAGAACACATCCGCGCGAAGCACCGTCCCATCTCGCATTTTTACCGCTACATTCTTTTCGACGACCGTTTGAACGACTTTTTCAAAGATAGGAGCGCCACTCAGTGCTGGAGCAACGATCGCCTGCGCGGCCAATACGGCGAGCACAGTCGCGCAGCAGCAAAACAGCGAAGCGAGGGATCGCATGTCGGGGATTTTAGCTTACTCGTCGCGCGACAGGGTTCGTGCGCGCCCCGGGTGCCACACGAGTCCTGAGGGGCGCCGGAGCCGCAAGAACGATTCTAGGCTCCATGCGCCGCGCGAAAGCCTAGCAAGCATTTGCGCGCCGTGTCGAGTTCCGAAAAGCGGCTGCCTTCCTGCTCGACCAGGTAATACTCAATCCCGCCGCCATTTTCCGCGGCGTGAAACAAGCTCTTCCAGTCCGCAACGCCTTCACCAAACAAGACGGAATATTTCTTCGCCGCATCGGGCGACCAATCCTTGCAATGCATGGAGCGGATGCGGCCCGGATTCGCCTTAATCCATGCCAAAGGATCACTACCCGCCTCGATGCATGTGCCGACGTCCAGTTGCAGCATTACCGAAGGTCTTGTGTTCTTCGCCAGAATCTCGATCGGCCGCACTCCATCCGTAACAGTGAATTCCGTCTGATGATTGTGGTATCCCACTTTCAATCCATCCGCTTCCAGTTTGTCGGCCGCGGCGTTCAGCGTGTCCGCGACTCGGCGCCAGCCCTCCGGTCCCGGTTTGCCGTGCGAACTCGCCATCACCATATACTTGCTCCCCAGGATCAGGTTAATCTCTCGCGCGTGCTGCAGTTGATCGCCGCTAAAATAGTCGCTGTCGTTATGCGTTGAAAAGCTGCGGATTCCTAGATCGTCCAGTAGCTTCCGCATGTCTTTCGCCTGCGCTGCGCTCCAATCAAAATATGGCGCATAAAACTCCAGGCCCTGGTAGCCCATCTCGGCTACGGCGCGCACTGTCCCCAGGGGGTCCTTGCTCAGCGCGTCCCGTACCGAATACATCTCCAGGCCCACCGGAATCGTGCCCGCAGCAGACGCCGCAGTCCCACGCAGGGCCCAAGGCAATAGCGCGCCCATCGCCAAAAACGACCGCCGCGACCACAAGTGGTTTGTCATGCCGAAATCCTACGCCAGAACGCGTGTAATTTCATAGCAGTTGAGTCCCTCGCGCGTAACGCTTCCCTCATAGAAGCGAAGGTCGCCTGGCTGCGCTTCCGGCGGTCCCGCGAGACCGTCTCTCCTACTCTTGTTGCATTCCGGCCCGCCTGTCTCTAACCTAAAGAGCGACTCGTGTGAACCTAGACTGACTCCATGCCCGAACTTAACGCCGATACGCTCGTTTTTGGTTTCATCTGGTACGTTGCGTTTTTGTTTTCGACCACGTGCCACGAAGCATCGCATGCACTCGTTGCCAAAATTGGCGGCGATGACACTGCTGCGCGAGGCGGCCAGATCACTCTAAATCCAATCCCGCATATTCAGCGCGAGCCTTGGGGCATGGTCGTGATTCCACTGCTTTCCTTTCTTTTCGCGCGAACGATGATTGGCTGGGCCAGTGCGCCCTTCAATCCGGAGTGGGAGCGGCGTTACCCCCGGCGCGCGGCGTGAATGGCTCTTGCAGGACCTGCTGCAAACTTCACGCTGATGCTCATCGCAGCCATTCTCATCCGCTTCGGACGAGAGTATGGCTGGTTTCACCGGGGCGCCGAGGGGCAGCCCAGCATCTCCGGCACGATTCTGAGCGTGTTCTTCGCGCTGAATCTTCTGCTGGGCGTTTTCAATCTGTTGCCGGTTCCTCCGCTCGATGGCAGTGCGGGCATCATGGTCTTGATGGGGAATGACACCGCCCATCGCTATCTTGATTGGCTGCGGACCACGCCGTATCGCAGCCTGGGGCTTCTTGTGGCGATCCTGGGCTTTCGCTACCTGTACGGACCGATTGAGGCGTTCGCCACCAATTTGCTGATCTTCGCGAAGTTCTGAGTCCGCGGCTGCATCATTTCGGTACACTTCAAAATTGTTGTTTCGTCAAACGACACTCCATCCCAGACAGTCAAGCTACAACTCCAGCCTGCTCAAACGGTTAAGCGAGATTGCAGTGGCGTCTCGCCTGCATCTGCTCCAGGCGAAGGAGCGACTTGGTGCTTGCTGCGATTCCCGAGAGCCAAACAGCCTATTGGGTCGAAGTTTCCGGCTGAGACAACAACGAAGATTAATCCAGCGCAACTTGAATTAATGACAGAACTAGTGGCCAGTGCCAGATTTGAAGCCGTTACGACAGCCGATCCTGAAGAGGCGCTGCAACTCGTGCGCTCGGGTCGATCGCGGTCGATTCTGGCGGATGTACACATGCCGGGAATGGATGGTTACGAGTTTTTGGACGCCCGACCTGCCGGACCAGTTACCCAGGGGATCGGGGCCAGGGGGGCGCGATGATTGGCGGCCGTTGTCTCTGGACGAGGTGAGAAACAGCACATGCAAAGAGTCCTCGCGACGTGTAAAGGAAATCGATTGCGCGCGGCGCAAGTTCTCGGAATCGGCCGCACGAGCCTCTACCGGGATCTGAAAGAAGATGGGTACGACCAAACTTTGATTGCGCGTTCCAAAGCAGCGGGGCAATGATATGGGATCACCACTGCAGAATAAAATGGTAGCGGAGCGTTACCTCCGTGTAGCTGCTTTGCGGGTAATCCGCTAAGTTGGGCTGCGGGAAAAAACGCGGTCGATTCGAAATAAGTGTTTCAAATTCCGTAATCAGAGTCGGGCCAACGAGGTTGCGCGAAAAGTCCTCCGTCGACACCAAGGGTCTGGCCGCTGATAAACGAGGCGCTGTCGCTGAGAAGAAATTCCACGGCCGAGGCGACATCTTCGGACGTACCGATGCGGCGCAGCGGCGTGAGGCTCGCCCACGATTTTGCGAAATCGGCGAGCTCAGCTTTTGTTCGTTCCGTTTCGATTGCGCCTGGCGCAACGCAATTCACGCGAATGCCGAATGGACCCAACTCCAGAGCCGCTGATTTCGTAAACATTTCAATGCCACCCTTGCTGGCGGTGTAAGCCGAGAGGTTCGGGAAGGGAACTTTGTTGCAGCCGGAGCCGATGTTGACGATTGCTCCGGAGCGGCGCTCCTTCATGTGACGCCCGGCACGCTGGGTGCAAAGGAAGCAGCCTTTCAGATTCGTTTCGACGACGCGATCCCACTCTCTTTCTTGTACTTCAAGAAGAGGCTTCCAGACTTGGACTCCGGCGTTATTGACGAGAGCATCGAGTTTGCCAAACGAAGAAAAGATTTCCTCAAACATTGCGTTGA